>CAYXFE010000020.1:0-10392 GCA_964464195.1 uncultured Candidatus Bathyarchaeia archaeon | reverse complement strand
TTTTATTCGAGTAACATTGATACTGGTCCGGCTTTCCATGCTTCTATTGCGGCTTTTAGTTCAGGGTGTTGTTCAGCATATTGCTCCAGTGGGATCTTGTTCATTGTGGCTTCTATTGCTTGTCTGAAGGCTTTTGCTCCGGCTCTTGGACCCATGGGGTGCGCGTGAATCGCTCCGCCAGCACCTATGGCTATGTCTGTTCCTAAATCGCTTACTAGCTGCGGAACATGTAGTTGGGTTATTCCTCCTGAGGGCATTGGTAGTGTAGGCTTGATGTTATGCATTGGAAACAGCATTGTTCTTCCAGTCTTCAAATATTTCTGTTTAATGAAGAAGGGTTGCTTTCCATAGGGCGCCGGATATACAAGTATGTCCGCTCCAGCCAATCTTGGAAGCTTAGCTAAGACTAGGTGGGATGAAACGCCTGTTTCGGCGTCTTCGTATATGGCTCCAGCGCAGTCCATATGCCCAAGTATGGGAACTTTAATGCTAGGATCCTCAGCTAAAGCCTTTAACGTGCCTATTCCAGCAGTTAAGTGATTGATCATTATGGCGTTTGCGCCTAGTTCTATGACTTTTTCCGCGAACTCGAAGATCTTCGGTGGGTCTGCGGTAACATTTATTGTGTACATTTTCTTTTCTCCGGTCTCCTCTGCCGCCTTATCGACTATCTCCATATATTTGACGATTCTGTCCTCAACTGTGTTGAATGGTGCATTTGCTAAAAGTTCGTCGTCCTTAACGAAATCTGCTCCGCCGACTAGGGCTTCATAGGCGAGTTTTGCGCCGACTTCAGGTGGATAGCCAGTGCATGGCTTAATCATGTTGTTAAGAAGAGGCCTTTTCGGAATTTTCAAGTATTCTCTGATTCCTTGAACTCCAAATTTTGGCCCCTTAAACATTTGAAGGTAGCTTTTGGGGAATTTTATATCTATAAGCTTAAGCCTTCCAGCCATAGATATGTTTCCTACTATGGTTGTTAGAAGCATTGAGATTTCATTCATAAAGTTCTCGTAGGGATAGGCTATTTGAACAATGTATCTTCTCAATTTAAGATCGGCTGGAACTTCATACTCGAAATCTGGAACTTCATTTATCGATATAACTTTGGCTATATGTCTCCTTCTTAGCTCGGGGGTTTCTCCGGGAACGCGTATCCAGGTTCCGGTGCTCTGCTCAACAGCAACAGCCATAGCAATCTTATCTATTGGCCAGTCGCGGGGAACAGCCGCATAATAAGTTGCAATTACGTATTTATCCTCGTCTATTCCTTCAGGAAGTGCTAAAGGAAAAGCTTCAATATCTTCAATCGACATGAAATTCACCTACGCATTAATCTATGCGCACAATAATATAACAATTAGGCAAATTACAGTTTAGATGGCTTATTTCCATATTCTTCAAAGCTTACAATATCCGAAAGCTTCTTCCTTCTCCGAACTAAGTGCAAAACCTTACCTGCAAGGTCAAATTTTTCCCGTGGATAACCAACAGCCAGTAAGGCGATAACCCGATAATTTTCTGGAATTTTTAGCAGTTCCTTTACTTCCCTTTCGTTGAAGCTTCCAACCCAGCATGTTCCTAGCCCTTCTCCGGTAGCAGCTAAAACCATGTTCTGCATAGCAATCGCAACATCAACCATAAACCATTTAGGCGAAGCCTTCTGATTGCCGCATCCAACAATCACGACTGGGGCTTCAGCAAGAAATTTGGCCCATTTAGACTTTGCTAATTTCTTACGCTTTTCCGGGTCTTTCACAACAATGAAGTGCCAAGGCTGAATGTTACTAGCTGAGGGCGCCAATCTACCGGCTTCAAGAATTTTCATAAGCTTTTCTTCAGGTATAGGCGTAGACTTATAGGCGCGGACAGAATGCCTTTTCTGAATAGCCTCAAATACATCCAATTCCGGTTTGCTCCTTTCAGTCAGCCTCCGAATTAAGCCTACGATACATTTTCCTATTATTCTTGTAAATGTTCTTGAATTCCCTGAAGATTTTCTCGTATATGGAGGCGTTTCTTGGGTTCGGCTTATAGACAGCATCGATTTTGACGAGTTTTTCTGCTTCTTCGAAGCTCTTAAGGTAGCCTAAGGCGACCATGGCAATTAATGCTGCTCCTTTGGCGCCGGCTTCTTTAGGATTATGGACCCGTCTGACTCGTCTATTTAAGGCATCAGCGAATATCTGGCACCAAACATCCGAGATGGCTCCTCCACCTATGATGTTTATGCTTTCAGCCTTTCCAGACAGCTTCTCCAGATAGCCCAGAGCCCATTTTAGATTTAGTGCAACGCCCTCTAGCACTGCACGAACTAAATGTTCCCTTGAATGCTCCAAGCTTAGGTTATAGAAGCCTCCCCTCACAGTTGGATCGTCAAGTGGAGACCTTTCGCCGAAAAGCCACGGGGTGAATATTAGACCGTTTGCACCCGCGTCGACCCTAGCGGCCATCTCATCAAAGATTTTGTATATTTCTCCCTGTTCTTCCGCGGATACGACGTTCTTTAGCCATTCTAGGCATGCTCCGGCTGTTTCCTGTTCTGCTAGGCATAGGTACATGTCTGGATTTGCACTGCAAATGCTGCCGATATAGTGGAAAATGTCCCTTTTTCTTTCTGAGAGGTGGCAGCCCAGCCAGCTGCTTGTTCCAACGTATGCGTGCATTTTTCCTTCTTTAATTGCTCCTGAGCCTATGGCTGCTGATGCCATATCTCCGGCTCCAACCACTACTGGTATTCCTTTCTGCAGCCCCATCTCGGAAGCGGCTTCTGAGGTTAGTTTTCCAGCTATGTCAATTGATGTTTTTATTTCCGGAAGCTTCGCCTTGTCTATGCCGTATTTTCTGAGGATATAGTCTGACCAAGCGTATTTCCCTTTTCTAGTGTCCATCATCCACCATATATTCGCACAGTCCCTGCTTGTAACGAAGTTTCCGGTGCACTTGTATAGGAGATAATCCTTGCAGTCTAGAAACTTGTAGGTTTCGGCGTAGATTTCCGGCTTTCTCTCTTTTATCCATAATATTTTGCATATTGGGTCTTTTCCGGCGTTTCCGTAGATTCCGCCGGTTATGCTCAAAAATCTCATTAGTGTAAAGATGTTGTATCCTGCGATTTTTATGATTCCACTGCTCATTTTTTCGGCTTGCTCTTTTGCTCTTGTGTCAAGCCATGTCATGCATGGCATTAATGGTTCTCCTTCGCTGTCTACTGGAATTGTTCCGGCCATTTGTGTTGAAAACACTATGCTGGTTATCTCGGATGGTTTAACTTCGGTTTTTTCAAGAAGCTCCTTTGTGGTCTTTGTTATTGCGTTCCACCAGTCCGCTGGCGACTGCTCAGCATATCCCTTCTTTGGATAATAAATTGGATATTCAGCCGAAGAGTATCCGACTATTTCGCCGTCTATTCCAACCAATACAGCCTTGTTACCTGTTGTTCCAGTATCGTGGGCGAGTATGTATTTCCCTTTCAAGGCGACTTAACCAGCGACTCTAAACTTAACTTTTGAACATTTCCATTCTTATCTATATGCTCAACAAGAATGGGTAAGCCAGCCGTCTCGCCTAGCTTTATCTTCTCCTTGGCGAGCATAAACAGTTCAATTGGGTCGACAGCGGCTTCCGGCGGGAAAACTCCTTTCAACTTTATTTTTCCAAGAGCCATAAGCATGGCTCCTAAAGCGGCCGGCACACCTGTTCCTTCACGCATACCCATTCCCCTTGAAGACATCGAAAACACGTAAGTGCTAGGCTCTCCATGCTTCTTTCCTTTAACAACTATTTTTAGGCATCCCATAGGCTCGGTTATTCCAGCTTCTTTTAGCAATTTTGGCCGTTGATGCAACGCGAAGGCTACCGCAAAATCTATAGGCGCAATTTTCACGCCGTTAACTTCAATTGGTTCTTCACTCGTCATTCCAAGCCTAACAATGCCCTTGATAAGTTCGGCGTAGGCTGGAGGCAAAACCAAGCCTAGATTTGTAACGCGGCGGACTCCCTTAATGTATCTAGGCAAAGTTATAGTTTCAGGGTGGGGATAGGCATATACTCTGTAGGTTCCTACATCTGGAAATTCAACTTCTTCCTCCAAGGCTTTGCCGCTTTCGTCAAGAACTCTGACAGTTTTAAATTCTCCATCAAGGAAGACTGGAATGGGAATCATCATGGAATGTATTCTATGCTTGACCACAGCGGGCCCTTCAATTTCTTCTCCTCCATGAGCATGATAGATGTCTATCGAGTCAACTTCGTCGAAGAGATGGTCCGCGCAGAACTTAACAAGTACATTTGCGACTCCCGGAGAACTTCCCATACCAATTAGAGCTGAAATTCCCGCCTTTTTTGCGTCAGGATCCATCTTTAAAAGCTGCTCAGTCGCATCAACATCATCGCATATGTCTACATGATTTACCCCAGCATCAATTGAAGCCCTTAAAACTATTGGCGCAAACTTATAGAATGGACCCACACAACTTAATACTACATCTGAATCCTTAATTACATCTCGCAGATTCCTCGAATCCATCACATCCACTTTAACAGCTGAGACACCTTCTATCCCTATTTCAGCCGCTAGCTTCTTTGCTTTTTCAAAATTAATGTCTCCTATGATAACTTCTGAAAAAATTCCACTTGAAGCAAGAATTCTGGCGGCCATGCTTCCTATGGCTCCGGCTCCTCCCAAAACAACAACTTTCATGGCTAACCCACGCAGTCCAGAAGTCTATGTCTCCTTTCACGTTTATTTAGCCTTTTTGATAAGTCAACAATAGTAAAGCATATCAATTTGAAGGATAGAAACAGAAAAGCATGAATGATAAAGCGCAAGTATCTTCGTATCGTTGGGTTGTTCTTTTCACCTACATGATTGTCGCGTTCATTTCGCAGCTACTTTGGTTGAATTTCGCTCCAATAACAACGCCTATAATGACATCAATTTTCAGAGTGACAGAATCCGAAGTCGGCCTTCTATCGATGGTTTGACCACTAATTTTTATTCCAGTCTCAATTCCAGCCGGATTATTGATTGATAAGAAAGGCTTCAAGTTTGGAGTCTATTCCAATCAGGGGCAGCATTCGGTGTTTCCCCAGAGCAGTAGAGTATAATTATCTGAATTCGAATTCGCAGAATTTGTCGCCCATAGCCATGCATTTGGTCTCTTCTATGCGTAAGGGTTTATGCTGGAAGATTTCTTCGAGGAAGGCGGTTAGGCAGCCCTTTGTGTAATAGCAGATTGGTCTATTATGTTTTCTCTTGACGTTTTCGGCTATGGAATGGTGTATGCGAATTTTTCCGGATTTTTGTTTCAAGTTTACATTTGCATATTCTATTATTCCCCATCCTCTGGCTTGGTAGAGCTGCTTGAAGGCTTCAAGCATGTCTTTTTTCTCAAGTTTTTTCTCTGAGGTAAGGCTTCTAATTATTTTGAGGAAGTTTTTCCCCATTTCTAGTCCCATACGCCAGAGAATGGTGAATGCTCCTGAGCCCAGCATATTCGTCATTTCTTCCTGCATTTGGGCAAGCGCCTTGGCTGAGATTATGCAGACTCTTTCTAGGCCGTTTGTTAATGGGAAGTGGGCTGTATCGAAAAGGAGAAGCTTAGGCTCAAAAACAGAAACTTCAGATAAGAATTCCAACTTTTTAAGCCTTTTTTCAATTTCCTTGGCGGATACATTCGTTTCATCAAGCTCAACGAAAAGGATCATATTAACTGTTTCACCAACAATGGAACGATTGGCAGTTAAGATGTCTACTCCCGCATCAAGTATTCCTCCTAAAAGTCTCTGTATGTATACAGGTCTTAGCTCTACCGCGGGTATTTTGTAGCTAAGGACAACTTCAGCTATACGCTTTCTCTCGTGAATTTGCGGAATTCCGAAGAGAACGTTTCTGTGCTGCGTTTTCATGAGTTCACCTAATATTAACATAACTTGTTGATTTCAGAATAATATTCTGTAATATTCAGCTTCAGAATCGAATTATTCTCTTTTTCCAACCAAATCAGTAGTCTTCTCAGCCACAACTACACAACGCAGCAAATCATCAACCGTAGTTATGAAGGTTCCAATTTTTCTACACCTTATAGCAGTAATAACCAGACAGCCCTCACTATACGTTTTAATTGAAAGTTCCGAACACTCCATATTGTCGGGTGAAACAGCCTCCGCAACAGATTTCGCTCGTCTTTCATTCTCGTATTCAAGAACTATTTTTGCTTCTATCTTCAACTTTCCCTAGCTGCTCCTTAACCATTACGTCAACAAGTTTAATGAATGTTTCAACATGCTCTATTGGTATCTGAGCGCCAGCAGCTATGTTATGGCCTCCTCCTCTCCCAGAGCATTTTTCAGCAGCTATCCGCATTATTTCGCCTAGATCTAGTCCCTTTTCTATCAGCGGATCTAGGGCTCTTGCTGAGACTTTCACTATTTTTTCGCTTGGAATTGTCGCGTAGGCGATTATGGGCTTGTTTACATAGTTTGTGGAAACTATGGATGCTAATGTTCCAATAATCTTGTCTTCTACGTCGTTTTCTCCTCTAACAACGTAGATGTTTTCTAGCTCTTCAATGCGTTTGTTTTCGATGAGCCAGCCTAGATATCTGGTTATTAACCGCCTGTATTCGTCTAGAATCTTGTTTGCTTCTTCGAATGCTGAGCTTCTGTCTCCCATACAGATTGAAATGCCTAGGCTTGGCCTGTTCATTCTGCCAGTTGCATTTAAAAGGACGGAAAATTCCCTTCCGTCCCGCAGAGGAGTCCAAGGCTCCTCTTTGACTAGTATGTATACGTGGCCGACTAGACTTAATGCCTCTTTAGGATAGCCCCTAGAAGCCAGATATTCAGCGAGAGATGAGCAAAGCCTAGTTTTCTCTTCTTCGCTCAGGTCTCTAAGCGCTCTCCATCTGTCGCCAATTTTAGGTTTTATCCCTATACTTGCCAAAAAAGCTAGGCTTTTGTCTTCCTCTCCACTTATACCTGGAATGTAAGGTGAGGTCGTTAAGGCTAAAGCCTTATGAATTGGGCGGGTTTCTCTTCCAAAAAAGATTAGGTCCTTTTCAACTTTTAGCAAGCCACTTTCAACTGCATCCCTAATTATTGCCTCGTTTAAGCCTCCCAACGCTTTCTGATTATATTTGTCTTGCATGTCGCCAAGCGCGCCTACAATTGCCACAGTAGATAATTCAATATTTGCCTCGTCGAGACATTTTGCAACTAGGTAGGCTACTCCGGAGCCGCTTAGATCTTTTGAACCGTCAACTCCATGAAGATGAGGGTTTACGTGAATGAAGGTTTCCGCGGGCTTGCCGACTGGCTGGTGATGATCCAAAATCACAATTTTGTAATTGGAGAGGTTTTCCGACAAAAAGTCTAGGTATCCGCTTCCTAAATCGGCTAATATTGTTAGCGGAGGCTTTTCAGCCTTTATTTCTTCAACTACCTTTTCGTCAATCCAATGTTGAACTCTAATTTTGAATGTTGCATCCATTTTTGCAAGTGCCTTTCCAATTATTCCGGCTGCTGCCAGTCCGTCAGCGTCAAGATGAGAAATCACATGAATATATTCGCTTTTTTCCGCGGTTTCTCTTATTACTTCAGCTGCTAAAGAAGCATCCTTCATCAGAGCCTCAAACTTTTCCAGCATCTCCTTTTCCAAAAATGCCACCGAAAGTTTAAGCTATGGAAGCGGTTTTAGGCGTATATTTCCAGTTAGGCGGGAGAATTCCCTTCTCCTTATAGTAGCTTGCCAAACGATGAATCTTCGATTCAATAATTTGAAGAGCCCGCTTATTATGCAAATCCTTCTTATGCTTTTCAAGATGAGCATGAAGCCTAGCCGCCTTGCGTAAAAGATTCTCTAAATCTTCAGGTATGGCCGGCGCCAAGCCAGCTTCCTTTAAAATTTCCGTTATGCTTTTTCCAGTTATGGGCTTTACAAGCGGAATTGCATATTGGTCGCGGAGTATAGTTCCTATTCGGCTGGGCGGATGGCCCTCCTTAGCCAGTTTGATGACTAGGGCTTCCACTTCTTCAGGAGTGTATCGGCACCAGCTTGGAGGCCGCTTGCTTACTGGCCTCGTCGAATGGGATTTACCTTTCTCTTTCTTTGGCAATTTTACCCCACGAACTCATAAAGAGCATTGCACCCTAATATTTAAAACTTCTCAATTATCCGTTAGCTTTTAGCTTTACGCCTATACCATTCGGCAAACTTTCGCAATGCTCTAGCCCTATGGGAAAACTTATTCTTTCCTTCAGTTCCCATCTCAGCGAATGTTCTGCCATCGCCTTCAATCGGAATGAAAATTGGGTCGAAGCCAAATCCGCTTTCTCCCCTCGCTTCCTCAGCTATTTTCCCATCAACCCTTCCACGAAAAGTCTTCAGCTCGCCACTAGCTGGATCATAAAAGGTTACTGCCGAAAGAAAGTAAGCGCTTCTGTCCTCAATGTTCTTCATGAGTTTAAGAATTCCCTCAACGCCAATTGTTCTGTTTACATAGGATGAGTATGGTCCGGGAAAACCGTTTAGGGCGTTAATGAATAGACCAGCATCCTCAACTATAATTGGTAGTCTGCATTTTTCGGCTGCGTCTATGGCGCTTGCCTTTGCGATATTTTCAAGGTTGTCATCTTGAATTTCTATTGCTTTAACCCTTATCATGACTGTTGCAATGTTGTATTCGGCTAGAACCTTTCTAGCCTCTTGGAACTTGTTTATATTGTTTGTTACAAAGAATGCTACTCGGCCGTATGGAAAGCTTATTCTTCCTTCCTCCTTTCCGCTATATATCGTCCTCGAAGCTCAATTTCCCTTATTTTCTCTAAAACTTTTTTCGCTTCCACCTCGCCAACGGCTTCAGCGTATCCCTCTAAAACTGCATTGAATGATTCTTCAGCGAATAGGTAATGTGTGCTTTGGAGGGCTCTTCTCATGAGATGAAGGTCGACTCCTCTGGCTTCCAGTTCCTTGGAGAATTCTCCTAAGCCGAAGTCTACAAAGTATATTTTGCCATTAGAAGTCAGTATCATATTTGAAGTTGTCAAGTCTCCATGTATTATCCCATTTTTATGTAAACGTCCAATTAATGTTCCTATTTTCCTGCATAATTCGATTCTTTCTTTGGCTGAAAGCTGATTCAGTATCCTCTTTACCTGTTTTCCTTCTACATATTCCATTATAATCGATTTTTTGGCTAAATCTACCATGTAAATTGTCGGAGTTGGAACTCCCGCCTTTTTCGCTTCATGCATGAGCTGAGGTTCATGAACCGTTCTGTAAGTTCGAATCCGCTCATCTAGAACTGGGAGACGATATTTCTTGGGTATTCTTTCCTTAATAATTACCTTCTTTCCATGCCAGTTTTCTAGATAGAGATTAGCTTCGGCACCCTTCTTGATTAGCATCCTTTAATTCCTCCTCAACCCATGGAACATCAACCTCGTCGAGTCTCCATTTTCGCTTCACTATGCTCTTCTCGACTGGGATTGTTAATCCATGCTTGTATGCTAATACGCCTGTCCAAGCGATCATTGCACCATTATCGAGTGCATACTCCTTTGGAACAACGCAGAAGCGTGCATCATGCTCTTCAGCGATTACTTTTAACATTTGCTGAAGCCTCTTATTTGCGGCAACTCCGCCAGTTAGGAGAACTTCCGGCTTTTCCGTGTGGGCGAGAGCCCGCTCAGTAACCTCTGTAAGCATAGAAAAGGCTGTTTCCTGCAGGCTATAGCATATGTCCTCAAGTCTATACTTTCCTTCCTTAAGAAGCTGAATGGCAGCCGTTAGTAATCCGCTGAATGATAGGTCCATTCCCTTAACTGAATATGGCAATGGAATAAGCTTTTCTCCCTTCTCAGCCAATTTCTCAACAATTGCGCCGAAAACTAGACCTTTCCTCTGTCTAAGCCCAGCATTTCTCGCAAAAACATCCAGACAATTTCCAATAGCTATGTCTAAGGTTTCGCCGAAAATTCTGTATCTTCCAGCCTCATAAGCAGCCACAATGGTGTTTCCTCCAGAAACATAAAGCGTAACTGGATCTCTAGCCTTTGTTATGAGTTTTCCAATTTCAATATGGGCTACGCAGTGGTTAACTCCGACTAGTGGCACTTTTAGGTATGTAGCCAAAGCTCTCGCGGCAGTTGCGCCTGTTCTTAGGCATGGGCCAAGTCCTGGACCTTGAGAAAAGGCGATTACTGTTATGTCTTTTGGCTTTATTCCCGCCTTTTCGAATGCTTCAGCTATCACTTTGGCAGCTACTTGCGAATGGTGTTGAGCGGCTTCTCTTGGATGTATTCCTCCCTCTTCTGGTAGGTAGGCGTCCATGACGTTGGCTAGGATTTCTCCTTCGAATGAGGCTATTCCTACGCTGAAATCGTCTGCTG
>CAYXFE010000019.1:0-10446 GCA_964464195.1 uncultured Candidatus Bathyarchaeia archaeon | reverse complement strand
AAAACTATTGAGGAAAGGAAGGCTGAGGTTCTCATTAAGCTTAGGGGCTATAAGCTTTTAGAGCGTAGGGAAATTAAGGAAGCCGCAGGCTTTATCGTTGAAGACCCAAAGGATAAACGGAAAATTATGGTTTGGTGCATTCCAGGCGAGAACCTAACGATTGGAGTTCAGTACATTAATAAGTTGAAGAAGGCTATGAAGGAGGCTGGAATTGAAAGGGGCATAATAATTTCTCGTGGCCGTTATACGCAGGCTGCAAAGCAGAATGCTAGAAAGAAGGGTATTGAGCTTCTTCCTAAGACTTTTCCTGCCTTTAACATTTTTGAGCACGTTTTGGTTCCGAAGCATGAAATTTTGTCTCCTGAAGAAAGGGAGGAGCTTCTCGCCAAGTATAGAGTTAAGCCCTATCAGCTTCCGAAGATTAGGGCTTCAGATCCAGCCGTAAAGGCTATTGGAGCTAAGCCAGGAGATATTGTACGTATAATTCGTAGAAGCCCTACTGCCGGAGAGCATGTAGTTTATCGCTATGTGATTGAAGGCTGATCATCAGCCTACTTTTCTTTTGCAATCATAACTTCCGTCGCCTTGATGACAGCCTCAACCCTGTCGCCAAGCTTTATGTCTAATTCTTCTACGGCTTCTCTGGAAATTAAGGCAGTAATCACTGCGGGAGCTTCAATTTCGACTTTAACCTTCGCGGCAACCTCGCCCTTCTCAATGCTCTTTACTATTCCCTTTAAACGATTTCTCGCACTAATCTTCAAACCTACAGCCTCCCAATATTCCTCATCCGCCAAAAGCCCACCCACATAAGCCTCCATACGCCTATACTCTCTCAACAGACTTTTTCCAAGCTCTGTTAGGATTGCGCCGCCACCACCATGCCTTCCACCGCGGAAAGTTTTGATTACTGGCTTGCCTAAGGCTCTATTAATTTTTTCAAGGTAATTCCAAACGTATCGATAAGACATTCCAAGCTTTTTTGCTGCTTTTGAAATTGATTTTTCTTTTTCTATTGCTTGGAGGATTTCGGCTCCGCCCTTACCTATAATTGGCTTTCCTTTATGTTCCAGCCATATTTTGCATGAAATTTTGCTTTCTTTTAGGCGGGAGGGCATCGTTAGAGGTTTGCTGTATGCTTAATATAAGCGTATCGAGGGAAAAGATGCTGTTGCGTAATGCTTATAAGTCGAATTACGATATGAATAGAAAAACATAACGGTGAGGATAATGTCAAAAAAGGTTATCGTAATAATAATACTCATAGCAATTGTTCTAGGAGGCCTCTTTTACGCATACCAATCCGGGTACTTGTTTCCAAATTACCTAACAATATTTCACGCCGGAAGCCTGTCGGTGCCCCTACAGAAGATAGGCGAAGAATTTTCGCATAAACATCCAAGAATCCGTATAGCTTTTGAGTCTTCAGGCAGCGTTGACGCCGTGAGAAAAATAACGGATTTAAACAAAAGCTGCGATGTATTAGCCGTTGCAGACTGGATTCTTATTCCAAAAATGATGTACGACAAGCATGCGAGCTGGGTAATAATTTTTGCTTCCAATGAAATGGTAATAGCTTACACGGACAAAAGCAAATACAGCAACGAAATTAATTCAACCAACTGGTACAAAATACTCAGCAGAGACGATGTAACTATTGGAAGGTCTGATCCGAATTGTGATCCATGCGGTTACCGTGCACTGATGGTTTTCCAATTGGCATCAATATACTATTCTGATCCATCCATTAACACAACCTTATGGGAACATGAAAACACTATTGTAAAGCCTAAATCCGTTGAACTTCTAGCCCTTCTAGAAGCTGGCCAGCTTGATTACGCATTTGAATACAAGTCGGTAGCTGTTCAGCACCACCTAAAATACGTAGAGTTACCTGACGAAATAAACCTCAGCAACTGGACACTACGCGACTATTACGCACAGGTCAACGTTACCATTTCTAAAGGTGATGAAAAAGTGGTGATTAAAGGTGCACCAATCCTTTACGGAGTAACAATTCCCAGTAACGCCAAGCACCCAAGCGACGCAATAGAATTCATCAAATTTATGCTGAGCGAGGATGGAAGAAACATAATCGAAGAATGCGGGCAAAATCCAATTTATCCCGCCTACACCGACGATCCGGCGAGAGTTCCTCCAGAGCTTAAAGAATTCGTTCAAGAATTGCCTGGGTGAATAGTCATGGGGGAGAAATGGATTAAGGAGAAAAGTCCGTTCATAATAGCCTCTCTGTTCTTCGGCTTTCTTATGCTACTTTTTCTCCTACTACCTATAGTTAATACGGTGGCGCTGTCTGCAGATAAGCTCAGCTCAGCGATTATGAACCCCGAGACAAGAAACGCTATATTGATGAGTTTTTATGCAGCCTTTCTAGCTACGCTTTTCACGTTTGTATTTGGTGTTCCTTTAGCATATATCCTTGCAAGATACGATTTTCCAGGAAAAAGCATAATTGAGGCTGCCATAGACATTCCAATTCTTATTCCGCATGACGCTGCGGGAATAGCGCTTCTGTTGCTTTTTGGCCCAAGAACAATTATCGGCGCAGGATTTTCCAGCATAGGCATAAGTTTCATTGATACTCTTTTTGGAATTGTTTTGGCAATGGCCTTTGTTAGCTCTCCCTTTATGATAAGGTCCGCTGAGGACGCGTTTAAGGCTGTTAATCCCGAGATGGAGAAGGTTGCCAGAAGCCTAGGCGCCTCAAGCTTCAAAACATTCTTTCATGTCACGTTTCCGCTTGCATTCAGAGGAATATTAACTGGATGCTTACTTACTTGGGCTAGGGCCATAAGCGAATTCGGCGCAGTAATCATTTTGGCTACTGTCCCCCCAACCGCTCCGGTCTACCTTTACAACGTATTTATAAATCAAGGATTAAGCGCTGCTCTTCCAATAACTGCGCTTTTAATAATAGCGGCGATAGCAATATTCATAGTAATTAAGCTGATTGCGGCTAAACCCTTGAAACCCGTATATTAAGCCAGGGTGAAAGCCTAACATGAGCGTTTACATCGAAAATGTTACAAAGAAATGGGAAAACTTCTCGATACGTAATGTTGAATTGAAAGTTGCGAAAGGCGAATACTTTGTTGTATTGGGTCCTACTGGCGCTGGAAAAACATTGCTGCTTGAGTTAATAGCTGGTTTTCATAAGCCTGATTCTGGAAGAATATGGATTGATAACATGGACGTAACGTTTCTGCCGCCGGAAAAGAGGGGGGTAGGCTTTGTTCCGCAAGAGTATATGCTGTTTCCGCATATGACAGTCTTTGAAAATGTGGAGTTTGGGTTGAAAGTGCGTAAGGTTCCCAAAGCTGAACGTGAAAGAAGAGTTGAGCAAACGCTGGAGTTTATGGGCCTCACACATTTACGCGATAGACTTCCAATGACGCTAAGCGGAGGAGAACAGCAGAAAACCGCGCTGGCCAGAGCATTGGTTATAAAGCCTAAAATTCTCTTGCTTGATGAGCCTTTAAGCGCCCTAGACACAAACACACGGAAAAAAATGCAAAAAGAACTGAAAAAGATACATGAAGAACTGAAGGTAACAACCATTCATGTTACGCATGATCAGATTGAGGCATTCATACTCGCCAATCGCCTAGCGGTTATGAAAGACGGAACCATAATTCAAACTGGTTCGCCGGAACAAGTTTTTCGTAGACCAAAAGATGATTTTGTAGCCAGATTTGTCGGATTTGAAAATCTATTCGATGGTAAAATTGTTGAAAATAAGGAGGGAATTGCCAAAATCGACATCGGCGGAGTTATTGTTGAAGCCATAACTAAAAAGAATGGAAATTGCACAGTGGGCATCAGACCTGACGACATAATTATTTCCAAAAGTCCGCTTAAATCGAGTATGCGGAATGTATTGCGAGGAAAAATTTCAGATTTCATTGATATGGGCTCTCTCGTAAGTTTAATGGTCGAAGTTAACGGCCTTTCCTTCGTTACCCTAATTACTAAGCGATCGTTCATTGAGATGAAGCTTGACCGTGGAAAGGAAGTCTACATCTCCTTTAAAGCTTCATCTGTTCATGTAATTTAATTTAAAATTTGGCAACTAAGCTGAAAACCACAAGATATATTTTGGGCTTAGAGGCTTTCATAAAAGACTCCTACACGCAGCCTTACATGGAGCAAGCATGACATGCCAGTGAAGGCAGTAATATTCGATTTGGACGGTACATTGATAGAATTCAGATTTGACTATAAAGTTGTTAGGGCTGAGGTTAAGCAGTTTCTGGTTAGTCAAGGCTTTCCACCTTCGCTTTTCTCTATTGATGAGAGCGTTTTTGACATGCTTAAGAAAGTTGAGGTTTTCATGCGTAACAACGGAAAAAGCAAGGATGAAATTGAGGATGTTAGGGAAAAAGCCTTATCGATAGTTGAAAGGTTCGAGCTTGAGGCAGCCCGTCAGACAAGTTTAGTTCCCGGAGCGCAGGAAACCCTTGAAGAACTTAAAAGAATGAATTTGAAACTTGGGCTCTTTACGTTAAGCAGCTCAAACGCTACGATGCAAGTTCTTAAGAGGTTTAGGCTGGAAAAGATTTTCCAAGCAGTTGTAGCGCGGGAAAGCGTTTCTAGAGTTAAGCCTGACACTTCTCATCTTCAGAAGGTTTTAATGCTTCTTAATGTTGAGCCTAGGGAGTCCGTTGTCGTAGGCGACAGCATAGCAGACATGAAGAGTGCAGCCAGTTTAGGCGCTTATGGAGTTGGAGTTATAACGGGAATCTCTACTCCGAAGCAGCTTATGGATGCCGGAGCAACATGCATAATAACATCTTTAACTGATCTTCCTCCGCTTATTAAGGAGATTAACGAGGCTACTGGAGCAGTTTAGAGGTTTAGGCTGGCTTATAATAGTATTTTGGCCAAGCCGGCCACTTCTGCTCTTCTTCTTCCTTTTTGACTGGTTCGACTTCTATTTCCAGTTCCATTCCAATTTTAATCTTGTCAAAGTCTACGTCTCTTATCATTCCGGGAAGTTTTAGTCCATTCTCCAGTTCTACTATGCCGACGGCGTAGGGAATTAAATGCTGAAATTGCGGAGGCGCCACATGAATAATCGTGTATGTTAGAAGCCTTCCCCTCTTGCCTATTTCTATCCATTCAAGGTTTTCTGAATAGCATTGCGTGCAGATTGGTCTTGGAGGAAGCATTATTTTTCCGCAGTTTCGGCATTTGGCGCCCATAACTTTTCCTTCATTCATAAACTTGTAGAACTGCTCAATTGTGAATTGTGGAGCTTCGCTCATTCTATTCCCTCCTGTAAATGTGAACTACGGCGGTTGCGCCTGAACCGCCAACATTATGGGTAAGCCCTACCTCAGCATTTTCAACCTGCCTCTTTTCGGCTTGGCCAGTTAGCTGCAAGTAGATTTCATATGCTTGAGCCGTTCCGGTTGCGCCTACTGGGTGGCCTTTCGCCTTTAATCCTCCGCTTGTATTTACTGGAAGACTTCCATCCAAGGTTGTTATTCCCTCCTCGATTAGGCGGCCGCCCTCGCCTGGTTTGCAGAAGCCTAAATCTTCATAGGCTATTATTTCGGCTATTGTGAAACAGTCGTGAACTTCGGCCACATCGATTTCTTTCATTGGATTTTCTATTCCAGCCATTTCGTAGGCTTGCTTTGCAGCGAATTTTGCGGCTGCAAGCGATGTGAGACTCTCCCGCTCATATATCCCTATTGAATCGCTTCCTTGCCCAGAGCCAATTATATGAATTGGTGTGTCTGTGTATTTTCTGGCTATTTCAGGCTTTGTCAATATTACGCAGCTTGCGCCGTCCGATATGAGCGAGCAGTCGTAAAGTTTTAGAGGCCAAGCGATGACGCGGGAGCTTAAAGCCTTTTCGAGTGTAACTTCCTTTTGCATGTGGGCTTTTGGATTTAGGAAGCCGTTATGGTGATTTTTTACGGCTATCATGGCCATTTGCTCTTCGGTTGTTCCATATTTGTGCATGTGGGCGGTAGCCATCAATGCGTATAGTCCAGGAAAGGTTATGCCATGCCACTGCTCGAATGGATAGTCGGAGGCCATCGCGAGGAATTCTGTGACTTCCGGGGTTGTTCTGTTGGTCATTTTTTCCACTCCGCCCACCATTACAATGTCGTAGAGGCCGGAGGCTATGGCGAATATTGCGGCTCGTAGGGCTGCTCCTGAACTTGCGCAAGCGCATTCGGTTCTTGTGGCTGGTATTGGTAAAAGTCCTGTCCAGTCTGCGGCTGTCGCGCCAGTATGGCCTTGATGCTCGTAGGATTCGCCCATATGTCCAATAAATAGAGCTTGAATGTCCTTTTTAGGGTCTAGGTTTGGGCATCTTTCAAATGCTTCTTTTGCTGCTAGAGCGAATATTTCACGGGCGTACAATCCTTCAAGTCTTCCAAATTTCGACAAACCTGCAGAAACAATTGATGCTAGAGGTTTACCCTTCAAATATGAACCTCCAAGATTGTGGTGGAGCTTGGAGATTATAGAAAAGCAAATTGTCCTTATAAACTTAACAATCTTTTCGTTTACTTCGCCTTCTCCTTATCATTATGAAAGCAAAAAGGGCTATGCACGCGATTAATATAGTTATCAACGTTTCATAGAAGCCGAAAGTTTCCGCAAGCTGCACATATGCCGACTTGAAATACCAGCCTAAAATGGCTAATATGAAATATCTAGGCAACGCCCCGGAAAATGTTAGAATCGTGAATTTAAGCGTATTGAAGCGTATAATTCCATATAAAAGCGAGATGGGTGAAAGCGGAATAACTGGTGCAAGTCTACAAGTAAATAAAATTGCCTCGTCATATCTCATTCTCTCAAGTTTTCTCTGAATTTTTTCAACTTCCTCCCATGAAAAACCGAAGTATCCACCATACTTTTCGATGACTAGGCGGCCTCCAAAATAGGCTATTGTATATGGTATAAATGCTCCTACTGTGGCGCCGAATGCTCCCCACAAGGCTATTAATGTAAACGATTTGAAGAAAACTTCCATGAGTGATGCTTCCGAGGGGATAAGCAGAAAACCCGCAGCCAAGGGGATAAGTGGAGAAGGAATAGGCGCAATAACTGCCTCAAGAATTGTTCCTAAAAATACGCCTAAACCACCTAGCGAAGTTAGCGTTTCAATAAGATTCTCTATGTTTAAACTCAAATTTCATCGGCTTCCTTTGCTACGTTAAGCGATTTATTAAATGTTTACGGTCTCGAAAGTTTTATGTAAACTGCCTATACATAGGTTTTCTCTCTCAGATTGAGGTGTTATGTTTGAAGGAAGAAGTTGCAATTGTCAGTGTTGGATGCGTTGGTTTTCAGCCAGTAACTCCAGAGCTTTCCTATAAGGAAATAATGTTTGAGGCAGCCGTCAGAGCCTACGAGGAGGTCGGAGTTAATCCGAGAAAGGATATAGACGCCTTTGTGACATGCGCCGAAGACTACTGGGAAGGATTCAGCATATTCGACGAGTTCGTTCCAGACCAGCTTGGCGCCGTACTCAAAAACCTGTTTACGGTTTCAGCTGACGGCCTATTCGGCTTGGCAACAGCCTATATGCTAGTAAAGACCGGACACTTCGACCTAGTAGCCGTAGAAGCCCACAGTAAGGCTTCAGACATACAAACCTACGAGGGAATAGTCAACTTCGCATTCGACCCAATATTCAATAGGCCATTGGGTGGGCATCCCTACTATGTGGCCGGAATGGAGATGATGCGCTACCTGTATGAAACGGGGACAAAACGAGAGCAATGCGCCCAAGTAGCGGTCAAAAACAAGAGAAACGCGCTGTTGAACCCGCATGCATGCTATGGAGCAAAAATAACAGTTGAAGATGTCCTAAATTCTGAGACTCAATTTTATCCGTTGAAGAAGCTTGAAATCAGCCAGCTATCGGACGGTTGCGTTGTCTTTCTTGTGGCTTCAGCCGAAATGGCCAAAAAACTTACCGACAGACCAGTTTGGATTCGAGGAGTCGGATGGTGCACTGAAACGCCATGCCTAGAAACTAGGGATTGGGGAAGAGCCGTTCACGCAGAGATTGCGGCTGAAATGGCATACAAAATGGCTGGAATAAGCAATCCAGTAAAGCAGATAGACTTCGCGGAAGTTTGCGACATGTTTGCCTACAAGGAGTTAATGCATATGGAAGCCTTGAAGCTCTGCAGAAGAGGCGAAGCAGGCCAGCTAGTCGAAGAAGGCGTAACGGGCTTAGATGGAGAGCTTCCAGTTAACCCATCTGGCGGAATGCTTGGCATGGGCTATGCATTAGAGGCTTCTGGAACCCAAAGATTACTTGAGGCCTTCCTGCAGCTTAGAGGCCAAGCTGGAAAGAGGCAGCTGGACAACATCGAAACATGCGTTATTCACACTTGGCGTGGAATACCAACCGCAACAAGCGCAGTTGCAGTTTTAAGCAGCGAAAAGGAGGGAGAATAAATGTTTGGTAAAAGAAGAGTTGCAGTTATTGGAGCTGGAATGACCCTTTTCAGAAGAAACTTGAAGGAGACTGGAAAGGAGCTATGCTGGGAAGCCTCAAAAATGGCGCTTGAACAAGCCGGACTTGAACTCAGCGACATTGATGGAGTCGTCCTTGGAACAGCTCCCGACGCATTCGATGGAGTACACATGAAAGGCGAATACTTAGCCGATGGTGCGGGAGCAAGAAAGAAGCCATACATGCGTGTCTACGTAGGCGGCGGCACCGGCGTATTCACAGCAAATGCCGGATGGTGGCACGTTGCCTCTGGACTATTCGACACATGCCTGGTTGTGACGGAGGAGAAAATGTCAAGTTGCTTCCCGCATCCCGCCTATGCATTTCATACAATCTTTGACCCAATAGTGGCGAGGCCTCTCGGCGTAACCCTAATCTGGATTTTCGCATTGGAAATGCATCGCTATATGCATGTTCATGGAATAAAGAAGGAGGAAATAGCTCAGGTAGCGGTCAAGAACAAGAGAAACGCCCTAGACCATCCGTGCGCCCAGCTTCCGGCAAAAATAACGGTTGAAGATGTTCTAAACTCCGAAGTACTCTGCTGGCCTGTTCAGCGATTGGACATTAGCCCAACAAGCGATGGAGCCGCAGCCATAGTTTTAGCGTCGGAACATGTGGCTAGACAGCTAACAGACAATCCAGTCTGGATAGACGGTGTAGGATGGGCAATAGACTCAACCTATTGGACAAACCGAGACCTATACTATCCGAAGTATGTAGAATGCGCAGCGAAAATGGCATATAAAATGGCTGGAATAAAGAATCCGCCAAAAGAAATCGATGTAGCAGAAGTTTATGACCCATTCGACTATAAGGAATTGCATCACATGGAAGGCTTAAGACTATGCAAGAAAGGCGAAGCACCCAAGCTTACGGTTGAGGGCGTAACAGAAAGAGACGGAGACCTACCAATAAATCCATCCGGCGGGCTCCTAGGAGTTGGAAATCCAATAGCAGCGGCTGGAATGATGAAAGTCTGCGAAATCTTCTGGCAGCTAAGAGGAGAAGCTGGAAAAAGGCAGGTTCCAGGCGACCCAAGAACGGGACTTGCGCAGGCATGGGGCGACCTAATGCAGTACGGCTCCGTAATCATCATGAGAAGCTAGGAGGGATGAAAAGATGAGTGAGAAAATTAAGGAGTATCCGGGCGAGAGAATAAAGACGGCTGATTTAAGAGCTGGACTAGTACCGCTCATCAAGTATAAGCCAGAAGCCAAATACGCATGGAGCGCAGGCATAGCCATGAGCAAATTCCTAAATGAACTCAAGAACGGCCGAATTCTGGCAAGCGTCTGCAAGAAATGTAATAGAATAGTTGTTCCGCCAAGGGTTTTCTGTGAAATGTGCTTTAAACCAATAGACGGCTACACCTACGTGAAGGATACTGGTAAAGTGAATACGTATTCGATTTCCTACATTGCAGCCGACGCTTCGAGAGTTAAAGAGCCAACCATAGTTGCAGTTATAGAGCTTGACGGCGCGTCTCCAGGCATAGGAATACTTCACGTGCTAGGCGAAGTGAAGCCGGAAGAGGTCAAGTTTGGAATGCGGGTCAAGGCTGTATGGAAGCCGCCTGAACAGCGAGAAGGCGCAATCACAGACATAAAATACTTCAAGCCAATAGGGGAGGGAGAAATGTAAATGTCAACAGAGCACATAACTAATCCGCTTAAGCTTAGGCATTGGCATGGCCACATGGAACCAGAATACGCCTACACGCTTGGAATCGCAGGCGAACGATTCTTCAAGGAAATAAAAGAAAATGGAAGAATAATGGGAACCAGATGTAAGAAATGCGGAAAAATCTATGTTCCGCCGAAACTCTACTGTGAAGAATGCTTCGAAAAACTTGAAGAATGGGTCGAAGTTGGAACCAGAGGCAAAGTCTACACTTATACAGTTGCATACTTGGACGAACACGGCGAAAA
>CAYXFE010000018.1:9365-10989 GCA_964464195.1 uncultured Candidatus Bathyarchaeia archaeon | reverse complement strand
TTTTGATAAAATTGGTAAAGCGGTTATCTGCTAATCAGATTGATAGAATTAAGGATTTAGCTAAAGAGGGAGTTTCTATAAGGAAAATTGCTGAAATTTTTAACGTTAGTAAGTCAACGGTTTATTATCATGCTAAAGATTATTGTCGAAAAATGACAAGACTTAATTTAGACCTCTTAAGTGAATGGGAAAGAGGCTATATTATAGGGCTTTTTCTTGGAGATGGTGATATAAATAAGGGAAGAAAGAATCCACGTTATGTTGTACGATTTACTCTTGATGCAAAAAGGGATAAAGATATTTCACTGAGATTACGTCAAATTTTTGAGAAAGGGTATAAGAAAGTCAGCATTTTTCGAAGAAACAATACGTTGATTGCTAAAGTTTGTTCCAAGGAGTTAGTGAAGTACATTCAAAGGTTTGTTGGATACAGAAGAGAGGGGACTGAACAAGAAAAGAAACTAAAGATAAGAAAAGATTGGACTGTTGATTTTCAATATGGTGTTCTTGCAGGAATTATTGATAGTGATGGACATGTACACAAGCATCTAGGCACAGAAATAAAAACAGTATCTCCTTCAATTTTCAAAGGAATAGTTAATCTACTGAGAAGATTAGGAATCAAAGCTAAAATAAAGAGAAGATTAGAAGAGAAGAGCTATTCAAAGAAAATCAAATATACAGTGTATATTCCATCTGCTGAAATGAAACTTCACAAGAATAGGATTTGCTCTGTAAAATTTTATCGATTTCATAAGTTATAGGTAAAAGACTGCTGACATTTTGTAGAAGCATTACTGTATAGTATAAAAATTTAAGTATCGTTTTTCAACTTATTCACTTAGGCGCCCTGGTAGTATAGCCCGGTCTAGTATAGGCGGCTGTCGCCCGCCCGACATTACGCGAAAAGCGTAACGGGAACCGGGTTCAAATCCCGGCCAGGGCGCCATTTTTGCCGTTTTGATTTTGTGAAATATATATCGATTTTTGATATATTTCGTGTTTGGAAATAATGATAAATTAAATCTTACGATTCAATATGTATTGGAGTAAAACGCGAGAATTGTTTAACAAAACTACAGGTGGCTCAGAGAAATGGTAGCGTCTAATAAGTTGCGTTCAATGCTTGAACTTAAAGGAAGAGACATCTTGGCTAATATTGACTATCATCCAGATGATGAGTTTAATTTAATAATGCTTGAGGCAGTAGATGAGGCTCTCTCTTTTCTAGGTGAATCTGCGAAAAGAGCTATTTATTATCACCTTGAGGAAAAATTCAAAATTAGAAGAGAGGAAATTCCCATTAAAATAGATGATTTTGCCGAAGCCATCGAGGAAATATTTGGAATGGGCGCCAAAATAATTGAGATGCAAATAATGAAGAGTCTTTACAAAAAGGTTGGACGCAATTTCAAATATGTTCCCAAGGAGAAAGATTTGCTATTTACCGCATACCTAAAAGCTGTAAAAAATCATTTTGTAAGAAAATGACAAGACCATAAGAGGTTATGTTAGGGCTAAACTTTTAAATGGAAAATGAAAGATTATGGGTTATGTCTCGTAAATTAGCTGGAATACTAATCTTTATTGCTAGTCTCCAGTTCATTCTTGCAATGACGATTTC
>CAYXFE010000018.1:4293-9265 GCA_964464195.1 uncultured Candidatus Bathyarchaeia archaeon | reverse complement strand
ATTGCTGTGGGCGCTTGGCTTTGGCGGTCATTTGATAGGTTCCTCTGAGAGCTAGGTCTGTCTGCACCATCTGAAACCGAGCAAGTGATTCCTTTCCATTAGCTCCCTTTTTCCATAATCTGCCCATTTACTTCTTTGTCTTTTTCTCTGAACGGTTATGTTGAATGGTGAGAGGCTGCATAGAGCCATGGCCGCCGAGATAGCCGCAATTTCAGATAGTCTCTCAATTTCCTCAACGAGTTCAGTATGATATTTTCCTTCTAGAAAGCTTCTGTTTTCAAGGAGGCTTAGATGGAACGGTATGGTTGTTGGAACTCCTTCTATTACGTAATTTTTGAGGGTAAACCGCATTCTTTCGATTGCCTCTTTTCTATCTCGACCCTTTACTGCAACCTTTGCAATTAAAGAGTCATAATGGTAGGGAATTTCATAGCCCTCGTAAAGGTGAGTATCTATCCTTATCCATTCGGCTTCAGGCGCCACATGCCTAGTTACTCTTCCTGGGCAGGGGATGAAGTTTCTTTGGGGATCTTCACAGTTTATTCTGCAGTCTATCGCCCACCCGTCTATGCTAATGTCCTTCTGTTTCAAACCTAGTTTTTCGCCGCTGGCTATTCTTATTTGCTGCTCTACTAAGTCGATGCCTGTAACAAGCTCCGTTATCAAATGCTCAACCTGAATTCTTTTATTGACTTCTAGAAAGTAGAATTCCCCATTCTTGAGTAGGAATTCTATGGTTCCAGCATTAACATACTTACATGCCTTAGCCGCCCTAATTGCTGTTTTTCCCATATTTTCCCTTAATTCATCGTCTAGGGCGGGAGAAGGGGTCTCCTCTAAAAGCTTTTGATATCTCCTCTGTATGGAACATTCTCTCTCGCCTAAATGAACTATATTTCCATGCTCATCCGCCAAAATTTGGAACTCTATGTGTCTCGGTTTCTCCAAGTATTTTTCAATGTAGATTTCTGGCTTTCCAAAGGCTGTTTTAGCCTCACTCTTCGCTATTTCGAAAATTTTTCTTAACTCCTCCCTATTTCTGGCAATTCTTAATCCCCTACCGCCACCGCCGTAGGAAGCTTTCACCAAAACTGGAAATCCTACTTCTTCGCTTATCTTTAAAGCTTCATCAAAATCTTCAACTGAGCTTTCACTTCCGGGAAGAACTTTTACTCCTGCCTTTTTCATTAATTGTCTTGTTTTAACCTTGTTTTCCAGAATTTTTAGAACATTGCTTGTTGGACCTATAAATTTTATTCCAGCCTTCTCGCAAGCCTCGGCGAAATCTGCTCTTTCTGCAAGAAAGCCGTAGCCTGGATGAATTGCTTCTGCGTTACATTTTTTGGCTGTTTCTATTATTTTATCTATTCTTAGATAGCTTTTTTCCGGTTCGGGAGGCCCGATAAGGTATGCTTCATCAGCAAGCTTAACATGTAAACATTCTTTGTCAGCTTGTGAATATACAACCGCCGTTTCTATTCCGAGCTTTCTACAAGTCTTTATTATCCTACATGCGATTTCTCCTCTGTTCGCTATCAGAATTTTACTGAACATCGCCGCCACTATATGGGTAGTCTACGCTGGGTGAGACTAAGACTTTTGAATATAAAAGAGTTTAAGTTGTTAAACTTGAGCTATTTGTACGTTTTTATTGGTTTTCCTAGGAGTTTCTCGTTGAAAGCCACTATTCCAAGCCCGTTCTTTTTCGGAAGAATTCTTTTCGAATCCTTCACTTTTGCTCCTCCCCTTGCGACAAGCTTGTCTTTTAGGAGTATGTCTGAATCTAGGTCTGCATACTGAACATTTCTTACGGCTGCGGCGAAATGGACGGCGGCTGTTATTCCAAGATTTGACTCTCCCATGCATCCGACCATGCATGGAACTTTGGCTGCTTCCGCAATCGCCGCGATTTTCATGGCTTTCCATATTCCGCCGCTTTTCATCAATTTAATGTTGATTAGGTCGACTGCTTCAGCCTCAATAACTTTAAGCGCGTCTTCTGGAGAATGAACTGATTCGTCAGCCATCACAGGAATCGAAGAATTCTTTCTCACCATCGCCAACCCCTTTATGTCATCGGCCTTAACTGGCTGTTCGACAAGCTCAACATCATATTTTTCAAGCTTTTTCAACACTTCTATGGCTTCTTTTGGCTTCCACCCCTGATTCGCATCGATTCTAATTCTAATTTCAGAGCCGATTGCTTCACGTATTCTTTTGACTCTTTCTATGTCTTCTGATGGGTTGACTCCAACCTTGACTTTTAATGCCTTGAATCCCTTTCTAACTGCCTTGACGGCGGCCTTCGCCATTTCCTTTGGAGTTTTTATTCCAATTGTTATGTCTGTGAAAACTTCGTCACGATATCCGCCTAGAAGAGCTGAAACGCGTCTGCGAGTTTTTCTTCCCATAATGTCGAATATTGCCATGTCGATGGCTGCTTTTGCGCTTGTATTACCTTCAATCGTGCTGTCCATTGTTTCTATTATTTGTTCTATTCTGAATGGGCACATTCCAATAAGTTTTGGGCAAATTTTGTCTAAAGCCCTAACAACGGTTTCGGGCGTTTCGTTTGTGATTCTGAAGCTTGGTGACGCTTCTCCCCAGCCTTCAACTCCAAAGTCTGTTTGCACATTCACAACTATATTTTCGCTTTTTACACTTGTTCCCAGAGCTATTCGAAAAGGCTCAATATAATTTAGAGAAACTCTGTAAACTTCTATTCTCTCTATTCCCAAATCCAGCACCAATGCTTAAGAAATATAGGCTTTTACACAAAAATTTTATCTTAGCTTTCTTCTTTCGGTTTTCTTAATTTCCTCAATTTTATTCTCGCGGTGAGAACCTTTTCGGTCGCAAAGAATCTAGCTGCAACATATAAAATTGCAACTGTGAAAATTGAAACGTAGATTATGCCGCCTATAGCTATTGTATAGTCTCCAGTTATCGCCGCCCTAGCTGTCAATATTGGATGAGAATACGGTATAGCGAAAATTAAAATCTGTAAGGGAAGCGAAAGCGAAGACACATCCAAATACATTAACAAAAACATTGGAATAAATATCAATGGGTAAATATAGCCCACAATTGCTTGGGCACTTCTAACATCCTCTGTAAAAGCGGATATTACAACGGCCAAGGCAAGCGCAGAAAGCAACGAGACGAAAAGGGAAATTCCCATTAGAACATAGCCCAGCGGAGTTGGAGTCAACCCTAATTCAGCCAGATCCACGCCAATCTCGGTTGGAATAAGAGTAAACATTGAACCCATATAGTAGGTGAATCCTATAAGATAGGCTACCGCCCCAATTAAGGCTACAATTATTGAACCAAAAAGTTTACCCATCAATATCGTAAAGCGATTAATTGGAAGACTAAGTAAAGTTTCAAGCGTTTTCTCCTCCTTTTCAGAAGCAACCGATGTAGCAGCCAACTGCATGGCCATCACAATTATAATCATAATAGCGATCGGAGTGACAATATACTGGGACATGGCTAAATTGAAAAGCATTGAAGGAGGAATAGGTACGGGTTGTCCTTTAACAACGGAGTTTTCTGAAACTATAAAGGGATCTGGAGACCAAAGTCGCTTAATTCTTTCAATCAGAGAGCTTACAGCCTCTGAGCGGGCACTTTCAACCATTCCGGAGCCCTTGTAAACGCTATAGATTTTAAGCTGAGCTTTCCTTCCTTCAGTTATATTTTGGCTGAATCCATCTGGAATAACTATTAAATCGGTGAGGTTGTATGTTTGCATCCGCTGTATAGCTTGAGCTTCGTTATCAGCTTCTATTGGAATCACATTTGCGCCTAACCTCGTAAGATTTTCAATTAGAGCTTGACTCCAGTTGTCATGATCAAAGTCTGCCACTCCTACTGTAACTTGTTTCATGCCTTCTTGAACCTGGGTAAAAACAGACCGCATGACAGCGCCCATTATTGGAAACATTATCACCGGAACAATTATCATTCCAAGAAGTATTCTGGGATCTCTGACAAGCTCCTTAACCTCCTTTGAAACAATTGCCTTTAAGTCTCTAAGCATGACCTGTCACCTTTACAAATACCTCTTCTAAGTTTTCGGCTTTATGTTCAGCTTTAAGTTCTTCGGGTTTACCTTCAGCCACGATTTTGCCTTTATGAATAAGCGCTACCCTGTCGCATAGATATTCAACTTCAAGCATGTTGTGACTTGAAAGCAGAACCGTAACACCAAACTCTTCAACATATCTCTTTATGATATTGCGGACATGAAATGAATGAACCACGTCAAGCCCGCTTGTAGGCTCATCTAAAATAGCCAATTTAGGCTTAATCATCAATGCCCTTGCAACTAGAAGCCTACGCTTCATGCCCTTACTGTAAGTCTTAATTCTATCGTGAAGCCTCTCGCCAAGCCCAGAAATTTCAATAGCATCCCTAACCATAGCTTCAGCTTCACTCTTGTCTTTAGCGCTGAAACTCGCCATAAACCGCAAATACTCAATTCCAGAAAGATTCTTGTAGGCTCCAGCCTCCTCTGGAAGATAACTGATAATCTTACGGACTTCTTCTGCTTCCTCGACAACGTTTAATCCGAAAACTTCCACACGGCCAGAAGTTGGCAAAAGCAAAGTAGCAATAATTCTCAATGCAGTAGTTTTTCCAGCGCCATTAGGTCCTATAAGCCCATAAATCTCGCCTCTCTCAACTCTAAAGGACAATCCATCTAATGCTCGAATGTTACCGAATACCTTAACTAAATCATTCACTTCAACAGCCGCCAAATCTGGATGCCTCAAAGTATCGTTCTTTCCAATAACGCATGAAACAATTATTTAAACTTTTATGAATTCCTTCATTCTTAATTGTGAAAAGGAAAAATAACTGATTTTTACGGCTTTTGAACATGATTTATGCGTAAAACTTATAAAAGATTATATGTGATACCAAGCCTTACGTGAGGGATAAGATATGGGACAAATGGAAAAAG
>CAYXFE010000018.1:0-4193 GCA_964464195.1 uncultured Candidatus Bathyarchaeia archaeon | reverse complement strand
GAAATTAGGTTTTCGGCTACTTTGGCTACCATGTCTACTCCTAGAATTTCCGTTTCATATAGCGGTATTATGGCTCTTACCATTGGCCATAGATCTCTTCTAATTATTTCCAAGTAGGCCTGCTGTTCCTTGTACTTGTTAATCATGTATTCGCTTACCTTCTTGCCTTTTACAAGCTCTTCAGGAATGACTTGATTCACAATTACGCCGCCTGTTGGTATGTTAAAGCCTTGCACCATACTTATGAATCTCTTAACGACGGCTATTGGTAATGCGAGGGGCAAAGTAACAAAGAAGAATGCTGTTCTTTCAGGGTCATTAAAGATTTTTTTAGCCTTTTTTATTCTTTCATTCATTTCCAGCAAATCTGCAATAAGCGGATCCTTCTTAACTTCTTCCTGTACTCTGTCTTTTCTGAACGATAATTTTACCCTTAGGGAAAGCGCTTCCTTTCTGCTTTTTATCATTCTGCTCAGCCACAGCCCATAAATCTTGCTTAATCCAAGGAGCCTAACGGCGTTTGCAACGGCTGCTGTGTCAAAAACTACTCTGTCGTATTCCTCTGATTTATTGAGCATTATCTCCATTGTCTCATCGAACATGGCGCTTTCTTCAAACGCCGGATTAGTTGAGGCTATATCTACAAACTCGTCTGCCTTCATCGATATATCCGCCCATTTAAGGAACATTCGGAGCTTTTCTGCAAGCTGGGCCTTGTATTTCTCTTTTCTTTCAGTTATGTCCACTTCGATTGCGTACAAGTTCTTGGCGCCCTTTACTGGTTTTACTACTCCACCAGTTAGGTCTTGCTGAAACAGGCTTGAGAGGGAATGAACAGGATTCAGGGAAGCCAGCAGAACTTTTTCTCCTTGAGAAGCGAAGTAATAGGCTATGCCCGCGGCTGCTATTGTTTTTCCTACCCCACCTTTCCCTCCGGTGAACATGAATTTAATGTTGGGATGCTGCTCGATGAATTTGCTAAATGTGATATGTTCCTTCGTCATCTTATATTCCTCCTATTTCCCATGGTTTTTCAAAAAGGTATTCCGCGACTTTGGCTATCATTTCGAAGCCTTTGGGTTCTCTATCAAACATAGGGACTATTGCTCTAACGTATTTTCCAAGTTCTTTCTTAATCTCTTTCATATACTCTTGCTGCATTTGTATTCTGTTTCTTAGAAATTCGCTTAAATCGTCTCTTTCAAGGAGGCTTGGCGGGTAAACTTGATTGACTATTACTCCGCTTAGGGTTATCCCCATTTTTTCAAACATTTCTAGTGCCCTTTTAGTGTCCAGAATAGCCATTTTTTCGGGGATAAGAACCATGAAGAAGGCTGTTGTTTCCGGATTTGTTAGGGTTTCTCTGAAAAGGTCTAGCTTAGCTCTGATGGCTCTCAACTCCTCTAAGATGGCGTCTCTCCGTTCAATTTCTCCTCCTCGAATTACAGCTTCTGCCTCCTTAAGTTCTGCAGCCTTCCTCCTAGCTTCTTCCATTTTGTCTATCCATGCATCGAGTATTGTTGCCATACTGATCATTCTAACTCCATGGCCAAAGGGCGGCATGTCAAATATGTATAGGTCATATTTACCTTCAGCTAAAAGTTCGGCCATCGCATCGTATGTTGCACTTTCATACATGGCCGGCTCAGAAGAAGCAGTCTTAATGTATTCGTCTATTTCCTCGGGTAATTTGTCCAATTTGTACATTTCCTTAATTTGATTTCGTACATGCTCTTGGAATTCAGCTATTCTTTTATCTCCGTCAATTTCCACCGCGAAAAGGTTTGGCTGAAGTTCCTGCTCTCCTTTTCCAAATAAATCTCTTTCAAAAATATCTGTTAGAGAAGCTTGGGGGTCTGTACTAAAGCACAAAACTTTCTTCCCGTTTTTTGCGTACCAGTAGGCTGTTGCTGCGCTTGCCGTTGTTTTTCCCAGCCCTCCCTTGCCGGCATAAATTATAACTTTCAACTTTGGGTGACTATCTAGAAATTCTTTAAGCGAAACCGCCATTGTCTCTCCTCCTAGTAAAGCATGTCTGTTACGTCTTTCTCCTGTAGAAGTTGCCGTTTCCAAGACTTAATGTTTGGCAGCGCGTATGGTAAAAGTTTCAGCGAGTAGTATGGTGGCAGAATGGGTAGGCCGAGCATGTCTCCAAGCGTGATAAGCATGAAAAGATTTTCCATAAGCATTCTCTGCTTTAGCATTTGTCTAACAACCACATGCGAGGCCATTCCATAGAACGTTTCTTTTAGAGCCCTTTTAGCTTCCTTCAAAATACCCTTTTCTTCTTCCTCTTTCTTGTTTGGCATTCGTCTTCGCCTCTACTTTACTAGAATAATGCATATTCTATTTAAGTTTATTTTGGTTTTGGCATTCATATGTAAAGTAAATTTGCTAGGAACTTTCTGCAACTTTCTCGAAGAACTCTTTCTCTTTTAGAACTTCCTTTTTCCATAGTTCTATAAGTGGGAAGAAATATGGTAGAAGCCTAAGCTTGTAGATGGGTGGCATCAACGGTATTCCAAGCATATCTCCATAGAGAAGAGACATAAAGGTCAAATCGTGAAGCATTATCTGTTTTTTAATAACTTCCACGTGACTGTGGACAGTAAATCCGTAAATAAATTCGGAAAGGGCCTTTTTCAGTCGATTTTTGATTTCTGCAAAATTCATTTTATTGCCTCTACCCTCTTTAAGGGAATATTAAAATTTAAATCCTATGTTTTATGAATGTTTTTAGAGTGAACTTTATGAAAACGAAAAGGAAGGATGTTCTTTTAGAATGTAGAAATTTGCTTATGGGCACCGCGGAGTTTCTAGAATTTAAGGTTCCGGAAAGTTGGAATGTGGGGCCGATTCCGTTTGAAACAGATGTTGAGCATTGGGCTGAAATTAATGGAAAAACTTGGGTGACAAGGGGGCAAACTCAAATATGCATAATTTTAGGTGAGAAAAGGGGACGAATTAACCTTTTAGTCAAGGCTAGAGGCTATAATAAGAAGTTGGATGTTGAAAATTGGCTTAGGAAGAAAAGGGAGAGCATTGAAAGGAAAAAGGGGAAAAGAGTAAGGAAAGCTGGATTTCTAACTGTAAACGGCCACAAACTGCCCTACATAATCTATTCTAGAATAAGGAAAAAATTTGGATTTTTTGGAAAAATTAGCGAAGAAACATTTTTGAATGCCATTCTAAATTGTAATGAAACCTCAAGAACGATATTCTTAGATGCTCGTCTGGATTTCGATGATGATAGCGTTATTGAACGCTTACTTGACGTTCTTTCGACGTTTACCTGTCATTGAAAATTCATGGAGCTTTAAGCCTAAACTTCTTATGAAAGAGAAAATCTTTGAGAAAACTTCAGGTGAGAGCTTGCAAGCGAAGATGAGGTGAGGGGTTTCTGCCGATAATGAAAGGAATCTTAAATCCTTCTCTAAATCCTTTAACCTTCTTCTTATAGGTGTTTCATTAAGCAATAGTCTAGCTGGCCCTTCTTTAGATGAGAAAAAGCTTATTCCTTTGAAAGATTCAGTTTTTATTTCCTTAAACTTTGACCTTAACCTTTCTGGAACTTTCATTTCCTTCGGTATTGCTTCCAAAGAGAATTTTGGTTCGGTTCTAAATTGGGTTTTAACTATTACTTCGTCTTTTTTGCCGCGTATTTTCTGGACAAGGTAATAAAGCGGTATCTCCCTCGGAAGCAGAGCTATTGTTAATTCTAATCGTTTAAAGAGATCATCTTTTCTTCCAGGAATGCTTATTTGGAAGGCGCTCGATCCATAGGTTTTGAAATCTACCTTCCTAGTATACTGTGCTATATGTTTCCGCAGCAGTTTCCATGAGTCCTTTTGGATTTTATAGTTCTTTCTTCTACCCCAGTAATAGCATGCCATAAAAATGAAAGTTAAAACAATCACGATCCAAAGTCCAATATTTTGGTCCATCTTCTATCACTTTTCATTCTGGCAAGGGTAAATGTTAAATTCTTAATGGGTTTAACCTATAAAAAAGTGAGCTTTAGGTGAAGGAAAAATGTTTCCAATATGGTTTGTCATTCTCGGCATCATTGTCTATATAATCGCCTACTGGGGCTATGCCAAATGGTATGACAAGAACGTTTGGGAACCAGACCCTAAGAGGCCTACTCCAGCCCACACCTACATGGACGGAATAAGATTCTTCCCAGTAAGCAA
>CAYXFE010000017.1:0-11359 GCA_964464195.1 uncultured Candidatus Bathyarchaeia archaeon | reverse complement strand
AGAGCAAAGGATGAAAATGGAATTTGCCCTAAAGAATTTGCATTTAAAATCTAAAAGCTTAGTTTTGGATGTTGGATGCGGAACAGGCATTCTATTCGAGTATTTATTAGATAAGGTGGAAATTCTTGTGGGAATTGACATTTCAAAAAATATTTTGAAAAAGGCAAAGGAAAAGCTTGAAGGCGTGGATAATGTGTTTTTGATTCAAGCTGACGCCGACCATCTACCTTTTCCAAACGAAGTTTTTGATGCTATTTTCGCCGTTACTTTGCTTCAGAACATGCCTTCTCCAACCGTAACATTAAAAGAAATTGGAAGAGTAGCCAAGTCTGGAGCGCCTATTCTGGTGACTGGTTTGAAAAAAGGTTTCAGGTTTGAGGACTTTAAGATGATGCTTAAGGATTTTCTTCTAGAAAAAGTTTGGAATTTGGAAGAGTTGAAGGATTATGTTGCTTTGCTGCGCGGCTAGTTTATGAGATGACATTTTGGATTATTTCGTTTATTTGGCAATGTTGTTTTTGGATTACCTCAATCATTTTCTTTCCTTTGTCAGTTAAACTGTATAATTTTCTTCCGTCAATGCTGCAAATCTTTATGATTTCTTCTTTTTCCATGCTTTTTATTCTCTTATGCAGCTTTCTTGGGTCAATTGAAATAAATGCTTCTTTCTTGAGTGCTCTGCATAGTTCGCAGAGCCTCATTTGTTTTCCATTTAGTTTCTTTAGGATTAGTATGTCTAGAAAGTTTTGGGCGATTTTTTCGCAGAGGGTTGCGAGTATTTCTGCTTTTTCTGGCGCAACTATTTGTGGAATCTCTCTTTGTATGGTTATTTGAACTGTGCTGTTTATTGTTCTTTGCATGATTTCCCCTCTCTGGATATATTTCGAGATTTGATATGTTTCTTTTATCGTAATATTTAATAAACATTTATTCGAAAAACGAACACTAAACAAACTTGTCAAGCATACTCCTACAATAGGCTGTTCCATCACATACAGTAGTGTTCAATTCTGGAAAACCCTCACGGCAAGATGAAAATTCAAGCCCATAACGCAAAACAATAGACCTTAAACGCGTTATAATCGTCTTACGAAAATCATCCCTAAGATATTTGTAGCCTAAAATCCATTTTCCATCCGAATAAAGCCTGAAAAGCCGCTTATAAAGCCTATAATCAAGCTTCTTCAATTTTTTAAAAAATCCCCTAACAGGCTTAAACGTTGAAGCCGTAATCTGCCTAATCCCCGCCCTAGCCAGCATCTGCACCAAATTCTCAAACTCCTCAGCATCATCGTTCACTCCAGGAATTATAGGGTCTATTCTTGCTGTTGTATAGATTCCCTCCTCTGAAAGTTTCTTAAGCGCATCTAGCCTAAGTTTAGGCGGTGGAGCGTTTGGCTCCCAGAATCCCGCAACATCCTCATCTAAGGTTGTGATAGTTATCGATACAACTGTGGCTGTCGATTTTAGAATGTCTATATCTCTTAAAACCATGTCTGATTTGGTCACTATGAGAAGTGGAAACTTGTGTTTGGCTAAAACTTCGATGCATCCACGTGTAATCTTGTAGTATTTCTCCAGCGGCTGGTAGGGGTCTGTGCAGTCGCTTAGCATTACTGGAAGCTTAGGCCTAGTCTTGGCGGCCATAATCTCAATTTTTTCAAGTAAATTCTCACGCGGGATTGTTGGCCCCGTGAAGCTTGGAAACTTAACTGCGTAGCAGTATATGCAGCCGTGGCCGCATCTTCCCAGATACGTGTTTAGGTTATATTTTGGGAGGCACGTGCAGAAGCCGCGTCTAGATATGTTAAAAGCTGGAAGCTTCATTCCGTCACGAAATAATCTCGGCCTTAAATAATAAGTTTGCTAGAGGCTGAAGCCTATTTCCAATGCCTTTAAGTCTAATTCTCTAAATTTCTCTGGAACGCTTTCGATAATTGCCTTTTCCAGAGCCTTTCTCCCTATCAGCTTAGTTACTTTTGCCAGGAATCCAAGTACTATCATGTTGGCGTAGATTTCTGCGCCGAAATTTTCTTTGGCTATTCTGCTAAATTCAACGCTGAATATCTTCGCGTTTATTTTTGGCGGTTCTTTGACATGTGTTGAGTCAATTATGAGTATTCCATTTTCCTTCATGTCTTTCACATACTTGTTTAGGGCTTCTTGGCTTAGTGCAACTAAAACGTCGCATTTCCTAACGTATGGATACCAAACGTGCCTGTCTGATATTATCACCTCGCTTTTCGCGGCGCTTCCCCTTGCTTCAGCTCCGTAGCTTTGGGTCTGAACAGCATTAAAGCCTTCAATTACCGCTGCTTTTCCAAGTATCTGACCGGCCAGAACTACGCCTTGACCGCCTAAACCAGCAATTCTAACTTCAACCCTCATTTCCATCCTCCACCTTTTCCTTTAAACTTTTCAACGCCTTAGTTAGAGAAATGAATCTTCTGTTGACGAATTCGCCTACAATTATTTTGTCGGCTAGTTCTTGTTGACTCATTCTTCTGCTCTCCTCTATCAAAATGGATTTTTCCCTAAACCATCTTATCATTTCAGCTAAGCCTTTAAATCCGGCGTGTCTCCCAAACATGGTTGGGCATTGACTCAAAATCTCAACGAATGAGAAGCCATCCGTCAAGATAGCCCTCTTCATTGACTCTTTCAATTCTTCTTTATGGGCTGTTGTCCATCTGGCCACGTAGCATGCTCCAGCCTCCGCAACAATCCTTGAAACGTCAAGCGGCCTCTCAACATTTCCATATGGAGTTGTAGTCGTCTTCAATCCAAGAAAAGTTGTAGGCGCAACTTGGCCGCCGGTCATTCCATAAACTTGATTATTAATCATGAAAACTGTTATGTCGGCGTTTCTTCTGGCTGCATGAATCAGATGGCTTAATCCTATTCCGGCTAGGTCTCCGTCTCCGCCGAAAACCACAACGTTAAGCTCTGGTCGAACAAGCTTTACTCCTATGGCGACTGGTATGCTTCTGCCATGAGGCGTATGGATGGAGTCTGCCAAAAAGTATGGCGATGGAATCCAAGCTGCGCATCCTATTCCGCTGCAGAAAACAAAATTCTTGAAGTCTCTGTATCCAAGCTCATAGACCGCCCTCAAAAAACAGTTTATCACCGAATAGTTTCCGCATCCAGGGCAAAATGGTAGTTTCAAGCCGCGTAGAAACATTTTCTGGGAGAATTGCTCGCTCATTTACCAACTCTCCTTAAGATTTCAGCCAGTATCTCTTCGGGAGTTATTACTTCTCCTCCGCCAACCTTGTTTAATGGAAAAACTTTAGCCTTGCAGCCAGCGACTCTTTCAACCTCGTAGTATAGCTGTTTCAAGTTCATTTCTGGAACCATCAGAATTTCGGCGTTTTCAGCCAATTTCTTAACTGCTTTTTCGGGAAAAGGCCATATGGTCTTCAAACGTACAAATCCAACATTTATCCCCTTTTCCTTAGCAAGTTCAACAGCCTCATAGATCGATCTTGAGGTGCATCCGTAGGCTACTATGCCAACATCGCAACTTTCCACATTAAACTCCTCAAACTTTACGATTTTCTCAGAATTTTTCACTATTTTTCCGACAAGCCGTTCGGCAAGCTTTCTATGAACTTCAGGGTCAGCGGTGAATCGTATTCCATACTCGTTGTGGGTTGAGCCGGTAACTGCAACCCAGTATCCCTCGCCGAGCGGAGGCATGGGCGGTACATCTTCTCCTCCGAAGAATGGTTCATCCCTCGATTTCGGCCTTTTACGTTCTATAAGCCTAATGGCTGAAAGAGGCGGAATTTCAACTTTTTCCCTCATATGCGCAACTGTTTCGTCCGCAAGCAATATTACTGGTGTGCGATACTCTTCTGCAAGATTGAATGCTTCAATTACTAGCTCGAACATTTCTTGAGGAGAATTTGGCGACAATACGATTGGCATATAGTCGCCATGGGTTCCCCACCTTGACTGCATTACGTCTCCTTGCGCTCCCTTTGTTGCTTGGCCAGTGCTTGGACCTTGACGCTGAATGTCAACTATTACGGCTGGCGTTTCCGTCATGAACGCATAGCCTATTAATTCTTGCATTAGACTAAAGCCTGGTCCAGAAGTAGCCGTCATGGCTTTCGCTCCAGCCCAGCTTGCGCCTATTACTGCTGCTAGAGAAGCCATTTCATCCTCCATTTGAATGCATATTCCATCTAGCAGCGGCATTTTCTTGGCTAAGTATTCTAGAATTTCACTTGCCGGCGTTATCGGGTAACCAGCAAAGAAGCGGCATCCAGCAAATAGGGCTCCTTCAGCGAGGGCCTCATTTCCTTGCATAAAGTATGTTCCGGGTTTTAATAAGCCGTTTTTCATGTTTAGTTCCTTCCAGATGATGAATAATAGCGTAGCTTCCAAAATATAGCATTATCTAAAAGTTAATTGATGCGTAGTCTTGGCTTTCTATTTGTATCTTGCTCTTCTTTTCTGACGCTTCTTTTTCTGTCTCCGCATTCTTTTCTTTTTCCATTTTTTGCGAATTTTAATCAGCCTCACTCAAGTTTACAGATATTCAATAAAGGCTTATTCTATTGTGGCATGTCTGGCTTTTAACTCTTCTTCAGTTTCGCCGAGTCTAGCCATAAGCTCAACTATTAGGCTGTCGAGGAAAATCATGCAGTTGTTCTCAAATATGCTTCCAAGCGGAGTTAAAGGCTCCTTTTCGCCTACGAGCTGTCTAACAAAGTAGTCCGCCTCCTTAGGCCAGCCAGCCTTGGTTCTTCCACCAATAACAACTACGTGGTCGGCTATTTTCGCCAGCGGAGAGTCTGGAAAACTTGTTACGGCTATTACTTTGGCTCCTATTTCTTTGGCTGCTGTGCTTGCGGTTAAAACCATTTTTGTTGAGCCTGTTCCAGAAATTGCTATGAGTAAATCTCCTTTTGTGGCGGCTGGCGTAATTGTTTCCCCTATAAAGTATACGTTAAATCCCAAATTCATGAGTCTAAGTGCAAAGGCTCTTGCGACGAATCCGCTTCTACCCATTCCGATAACGAATATCTTCCTATTTTTAGCTTCAAGAATCATCTGAATCATTTTCTCTACTTGTTCATAATCAAGCTCGCTTATGGCCCTTTTCGCACCTTCAATTATTTCTTGGGCTGCAGCCCTCAACCATTTCAAGCTTTTTCTCTCCGCGAGAAGCCAATACTCTAAATAAACAGTTAAAAATCTTATGGTTGCCCTGAGATTTTAGGTTTCATTTAATGGTAGTTGTTTAGGTTTGGCGGCTAATGGCTTATAGCGAGAATTTAAAACTTCAACTATTTTCTCTGCTTTTGCTCTTCCAACACCTTCAACTGATGCTAACTCAGCGACTGAAGCGCCGAAAACCCTTCTAACCGTTCCAAATCTCCTCAAAAGTCTATCAGCAAGCTTTGGGCCGACGCCGGGAAGAGTAGCCACTAGGAAAAGCTGAAGCTGCTCTAAATCTCCGGCTCTAATCTTCTTTTTAACATAAGGCCCTACATGACCCCTTTGATATTCCTGCCTTACAAGCGTATAGATTAAGTCAGCTGTTTGTTTAGGTTCAGCCGTAAAAAAGACATTTAAATTAAATTTGAAGGCTAGTGAAGCTAGGGCTCCCCAGAAGACGCGCGGATTCTCCAATTCATATATAAAGTCTGGAAAATTTCCCTCTATTATGAAGAAAGCTTTTTCGTAGTCTTCCTTAATTCTTGAGGCTTGGTCGTATAATCTTCCCGAATACAACGATTTCAGGAAGTCTCTGCTGCTTTTTCTTTCAACAGCGCAAATTGGCGAAATTATGTAGTCTCCAACCTCCAGCATTTTAAATTCAACTTGCAAGCCAAGTTTCTTCAGAAAGTCTGGAACACCAGATGGTTTTTCTCTTTCATCAACTATAACCCTCAGCTTAGATGTCAAATTTTTCACTTCCAACTATACAATTGCATGTTTATAGCTAAAAATTTTCAAATTTGAAGCCTAAACAGCTGGATTATTGATGGGATTGGCACGTAAAGTTTTACGTATATGGCTGCCGCAAATATTGTTGCTGTCAGCAAAATCAGTAGGTAATCGTTTCTTCTGAGCTTTAAAACGTAGAGATTCGTCCGGTTCTTTGTTGCTCCCCAGGCGCGAGATTCCATGGCTTCGGCGAGCTCTATGCTTCTTCTGATGGCGTTAACAATTAATGGAACGAGAATTGGAATGTAATTCCTTATTCTCTTCAGAAAGTTTCCCTTTTCAAGTTCTAATCCCCTTGCCTTTTGGGCGTCCATAATTGTTTGGGCTTCATCAGCCATAACTGGAACGAAACGGACGGCTGTTGTGAATGCGAAGCAAAATTCGTATGGGACATGGCTTTGCTCAAGGGCTAAGCCGAGCATGTCAGGTGAAGTTGTCAAGAAGAAGAGGGAGAATGAACTTACTAGGACTATGAAGCGAAAAGTCATGGCTGTGGCTTGCTCAATCAAACTGGCTAGGGGTTCGGAGCCATAGAAGAATCTGAAAATAAAGTTTGTTATGAATATGAAAGCTGCTAGAAAGGCTGCTCCTCTCATTGAACGAAGCCACTGCCTTGAAACGCGAGCCATAAAAATGAATGGAATCTGCAAAACGAAAAGAACAATTAGCGGGAAAAGTTCCCAAAAGATTATGGCTAAAACAAAAATCGCTACTACAAAGATGAACTTCACTCTTGGATCCAAATCATGTATGGGCGAGGAAACCTTTCTAAACTTTAGTCCTTCAAAGAAACTCATTTCTTCACCTTCGCCTTGAAACGCTCAACAATTATTTCCCTAGCCTCATACAAGTCCACAACATTCCTTGGAAAGCCAAGATGTTCAAGTTCCATGAATATTTGGGTTACTTGAGGAGGAACAACTGAAGCTTCCGCCAGCAGCTTAGGATTTGTAAGTATTTCTTCAGCCTTTCCATCTGCAACTATTCTACCGTTAGCCATCAAAACAACGCGTGGGCTGCAGTCGGCAACAAACTCAACATCATGCGTAACAATCACTATGGTCTTGCCCTGAGCCCTCAATTGGAGAATAAACTGTCTAAGCTTCTCCTTCTGCGCATAATCCTGCCCAATGGTGGGTTCATCTAGAATGACTACTTCTGGGTCCCAGGCTAAAACTGAAGCTAATGCTAGACGCTTTCTTTCTCCTCCGCTAAGCATGAATGGCGAGCTTTCGCGATATTGCGTTAATCCAAGAAGATTTAGAGCCCAGTCAACCCTCTTTTTAATTAATTCCTCGTCGAATCCAAAGTTTTTCAGTGCAAATGCTATTTCCTTCTCCACTGTTTCGCAGAAGAGCTGATGATCTGGATTCTGAAAGACATAGCCAACCTTTCTTGCTAGGGTTGCAACGCTTGTCTCTTTCGTGTTTACGCCGTCAACGATTACTTCTCCTTTTGTCGGCTTCAGTAGGCCGTTGAAATGTTTTACTAGGGTTGTTTTCCCTGCGCCGTTCTGCCCCATTATGGCTACAAATTCGCCCCTATCTATTCGTAATGAAACTCCTCTTAGGGCTTCAACTCCATTCGGATAGGTGAAATATACGTTTTTAACCTCAATCATGGCTGAAGGCCTCAGCTATGAGTTTTGCTATTTCTTTCGGAGTTATTGGCGTCTCATCATCCCTGAGGGGTACACCGTCATTCTTCAGGATTTGATATAGCCTAGTTGCTTTCGGAATTCCAATCCCCAAAAGTTTGGCTTCTTCGCTGCTTAGAACTTCTCTGGGCGAGCCGTCTAAGACTATTTTTCCGTTGTTCATTACTATTACTCTTGTTGCGTAGCCGGCCGCCAAATCCAACCTATGCTCAACGAGTATGATTGTTATGCCTAGCTCCTGATTCAGCCGATATATGACGTCGAAGATTTGTTTTGCTCCAAGCGGGTCTAGGAAGGAGGTAGGTTCATCTAGAACCATGACTTCGGATTGCATGGCTAAAATGGATGCGATTGCTACTCTTTGCTGTTGTCCTCCTGAAAGCTCGTAGGGTGCTCGGTCTTTAAGCTCGTAGATTCCAGCCATTTTCATGGCCCAGTCTACGCGTCTGCGAATTTCCTCTCTTGGTAAGCCTAAATTTTCAAGTCCAAACGCCACGTCCTTCTCGACTGATAAGGCGAAAAGCTGGTTTTCGGGGTTCTGAAAAACCATTCCTACATGGCACGCCAATTCATAGGTTGAATGTTCATCAACTTTCAAGCCAGCGACGGTTACTTCTCCCTTCAACTCTCCATTATAGAAGTGGGGAATAAGCCCGTTGAAGCATCTGCACAGCGTAGTTTTTCCGCATCCGCTCGGCCCAGTTAATATGACGAATTCTCCCTTGTCTATTGAGAGATTTACATCTTCGATTGAGGGCTTTTCTCTTCCCGCATATGTGAATGTTAGATTTTTTGCTTCTATAAGTGCCACTTATGCTCAGCCACCATACATGGCAACATCTTCTATCAAATATAAGTTGTTACCAATTTTCGAGTTAAAATTCGCAGTCCACTCCCCTAATCTTCTCCCTCAAAATTCGCACACACTTCTTCAAGGCAGCCTCAACGTCTCCAACTCCATTAACGCCAGCAGAAATTGAATGCCCACCACCCATACCATGCAAATAATCGCCGAGAGGCTTCGCTATGTCACGCCCAAGATGAATACCAGTCTTTTCATGAAACTCATTCGTGCATCTTAAGCTTATCCTAACAGCATCATCAACTTGGCCAGCCACAACAGCCAAATCAGCGCCCAAAGATATAAGCGCCCTAGCAGCCGAAGCTTGAAAAGCACTTACATGAGAAAGGGCAATTATCCAATCGTCTATTTTCATAAGTTTCGCCCTTTGACAAGCCTTCAACCGCGCAATCCTCTCTGACGGATCCATTGGAAGAGAAAGCATTCTGAAGGCTTCTTGAACGTTTACTCCAGCGTCAACCAGCTCCGCTGCAACCTTTAGGGTTGCGGAATTGGCAAGGATAAAGTGCCTAGTGTCGAAGGCTATTCCCAGAAATAGGGCTAAGGCTTCATCCTTACTTGGCGTTATTTCGGCTTCTTTGTAGAATCTATAGATTATTTCACAAGTCGAAGACGCATCTTCGTCGGCTATAACCAATGTTGCGAGCTTTTCAGTTTCCGGATGGCTGGCGTGATGATCGATAACAATTATCGGCGCCTTAGCATTCTTGATTCTTTCCACCCAATCGTTAAGCTGCTGAATAGTATTCGTATCCAATATGATGATTACATCTGCACTCTCGATTCTCGGCTCGTCAACCAGCGAGGCTGGAATATAATTTAGCAGATGCTTTGAAAGGCGGCTTGCCCCCTGCGCGGCGGCAACTTCAACCTCAATTTCTGGCTTTAACCTTTTCAGAAGGCTTGAAAGGGCATATGCGGAGCATATAGCGTCCGGATCAGCATTATGATGACATAACAAGACTACTAATTTCGCATTTTTCTCCTCGATTAGATTAATTATTCTTTTGATCTGCATGAAAGACCCTTCAAATGATTATCTACCGCCTCAAACGCCTTCTTTACAGCTTCTTCAACCAGCTTGTTCACATTATAGTCTCGCATTAACGGTGAAAGTTCTAAGTTTATTTCAACGCTTATATTCAGCGGTTTTAATCCCTCAGTTTCAACGGTTATGTCAAAGTCTGAAATCTTCTTTAAGGGAACCTTTGAAAGGATGTATTTTCTGGCAGCTTCCTCTGCTATTTCGCATATTTCCTCAATTTGCTCATCAGTTAATTTCGGGATTCCCTCGCTGCTTTTCTTTTCCAAATTTTCCACCGGGTTCGGCCGTCTCGGCTTTTCGATTAATGCCTAGCTGACTGGCTTCAAGTCCTTCTGGATTTTCTCTTGAAGCTCCTTTAGTTGACCTCTTAGGCGTTCCTCCTGCTTTCCAAGAACGCTTATCCTCATGTTTAAAAGTTCCTTTCGCTCATTTAGGTCGCTTGTAACCTTCGCCTTATCAGCCTTCACAAGCAATGTTCCAATAGACTTGTAGATTACAGTATCATCCGGAAGCTTTTCAAGCTCGCTTAGGGCTTGCTCAACTTCCGTCAATTCCAGTTCAAGCTGCTGCTTCTGAACCAAAACGTTCTGGAGGGTCTGTTGAAGCTGCTGAAGCCTAAGCAAACGCTCCTGAACTTGTGGAGGTAACCTAGCCGATTCTTCACCCATACCTTAACTCTCCAACTGGCTCACATTAAAGAAACAGAATTAATTAAGCATTTTCTAGAAAATCTAAAACTTCAACTATAAGCCTTATCCATCTCAGATACGAGTTTAGGGCTGCACGCAGTGCAGTAGTATCTCTCGCCTCGAACCTTAAAGTCAAGGTCTTTCCATCAACCTCAATATGAGCCTTTGAACGCTTAGTCGGAGCACTCACGGTTTCAGGCTTTAAGGCGCTATACACTGTTTCCAGAACTCGTTCAGATTCAAACTCAAATTTTACGGCTGCTTCCGCCTTCATCTAGACGGCTTCTCCAAACTCCAGATCAAATGCGAAACCGTTATTCGAGGCCCAATCTCCCGATTTTCCGGAAGCTTAAAGAATGTTACCCTAATCCTTTCCATGGCATCGCGCCCAATACTCATCAAAACTTGATATTTTTTCTCGACTTCTTCATTTGGCTTTGCCGTGGGAACCTGCAAAAAATTTGAAAGAGCCTCCATAAATTTTGGTATTTCCTCATCCTGCGAGGTATAATTTGCGGTTATAGCCATCGAACTAAAACGTCTGGATTTTGGAAATCCCATTTCTCTCTGAAGTTTGATTCCGCGGATATAAATTAGCGGTGGCACCCCGACAAGAGCCTCTCTAACATTGAAAAGTTCAATTTTCCCCGGCCCACCCTTCCATCTATCAACAATTATTACTCGGTCTGCCTCAAGCTCGTAGGCTTTTTCTGCCAAGCCTTCACGGCTTAATTTTCCTCTATTAATTCTCATAGAATTAGGTATACATCGTGCTAAGTCATTGCAGAATGTTCTAATTCTTCTTGTCGGTCGCCTCGAAGTTGTTATTATGATCACTGCATTTCCTCTGATTCTTCGGGTATAGTCAGTGTTGTTCTTTCAATTGATGACATTGCAGAGGTTGCGGCTCTTTTTGCAACAGTTCCAATCTTTGTGAATGGAGTGTAAGCTCCGCCCGCAAATGTGAATCCGCATTTTCTGCAAACCCATACTCCTACGCTTTTTCGTTTTACCCTGTTAAATCCGCATTGAGGGCATCTGTGAGGCTTTCTCATTTCTATGATTATGTCTCTGTATCGCTTCCTTACGGTGGCTCCATACCTTGCGCCGAATCCGCGGAGAGGCCCTATCTTTTTGGTTCT
>CAYXFE010000016.1:0-11462 GCA_964464195.1 uncultured Candidatus Bathyarchaeia archaeon | reverse complement strand
TCTGAAACTTGGGAACCCATAGTTTTGGCGGCTCTATACAGCAAGCCTATAAGAAGAGTAATCTACAGAAAGAAGGAAGTAATAGCCGTAAAGAAGAGATTGCCCAAAAAAGCTGTAGCCTAAAATCATTTTCCCTTCCTTTTTAATTCCAAGATTATATGTTGCATCTGGCGAGGTTAACGCTGTATAGGCATTCATTGCATCCAGGCGTATTTCCATAACAGTCTTGAACATTATCTTTTGTAAAGTAGCATCCTAGGCTTGAGTAGGGGCAGTCTCCGCACCAAGGCACATTATCAGCCATATTTCTCCTAATTCGCCTAAAATCAGCATATCTTCCATCATTCCAAACTTCTGCAACACTCATCCTTCTTAAGTCGCCAAACAATACATTATTGACTGTCTTTAGATGGCCATTCACATACATTGGATGGGTATACGTAAATTCCATACAGGGCGTCGCTGCACCGTCAGATCTTACAACCATAGTGTTTTTTTCGATGTAAGGGCATTTTCTTTTATTTGCGTCTGGATACAGTTCTGGAAGGCTTAATTCGATTTGGTATTCATTGGCTATTTTTCTGCTTTCAATGAATGTTTTTTCAAGCTGATTAATTGTCTCGGTTTTATCTTCGGATTTGAAAAGTAGGGGGAGATTAATCCAGTAGCCCAGTTCGCTTGCTTTTCTCCAAAAATTTTCTATAATTTTAGCTGCTTTAAGTTCGGTTCTCACACCGTAGGTTTGGCAGTATAACTCTTGAGTTGCTTGACTTATTAGGTTCCATTTGTATTTCAGAGAAGACCTTATCACTTCATATGAGGGCTTACTCAAAGTCATGTAAACGATTTTTCGATATATCTCCTCAGTATAGGGAACTACATGCGAAACAAAAATGTAATCTATGCCTTTTTCAGCTAGGTGCTCAACAAGATTTGGGAGATCTCTAAAATTGTCCTGCATTATTGTTGCTTCAACACCAAGCCTAAAGGAATCTCCAACCTTCTCCTTCAATTCAGCCATATAATACAAGTTCTTTAGCACAAAGCTTGGCTTAGACCCCTCCCGAATACGACTTAGCTTTACCAAGTCTATTGTGTCGATTGAAAAGGAAATTGAGTCTATGCCCAATTGAACAACTTTTTCAGCTACTTTAGCGTCCAGTAAAGATCCATTCGTAGTTGTGATTATTTCTCCATCTTTTGGAAGACATTTTCTGGCGATTTTTAGCATTTTGAGAAAATTTGGATTGATAAAGGGTTCTCCCAGACCATATAATATGAGTTTTTTAAGAGATGAAAAGCTGTTTTTCGCTATTTTCTTGTATAGGTCAAAATTTATATCATGTGGCTCGGCATTCCATACTTGTCTAATGCACATTTGACAGTTGAAGTTGCATCTATTTGTTACTTCTATTTGCAGCGCTTCTGGAAATTCATCTCCCATTTCAAGAGAGCCCTTCTGCTTCAGCCTCCAGCTAGTGGCGGGAATATCGCTATTATGTCACCGTCTTTTATTTTGATTTCTTTAAGGTCCTTTATGTTTCTTCCATTAATCATGATGATCATGTTTTCCTTTACTTTTCCTTGGTTTTCATCGTAGATTTCTCTGAGGAATCCTTCACCGATGATCTTTGAGGCGTTTTCTATAGCTCCGCGGAGGGTTCCGTCACATTTAACCGTTAATTCTTTAACTCCATATTTTTTCCTTAAAGTTGCGAAAAGCCTAACTTTGACTGTTGCATCAGCCATTGTTTACCCACTTAAAAATGGGAGGGAGGTTGTGAATTTTATAGTTCAATTTCTAGTTCTTTCAGTTTTTCAGGCGTAGGTATTCCGTTAACCCATCCTCTTAGCTTGTAGTATTCCTCTTTCATCTTTTCAAGTTCAACCACTTGGCCTTTGGCTGGCCCTTCTGGCATCGGCTCCTCTAGTAGGCGTTTAGGCAAGGTGTCATCCTTTCCGTCGAATCCGTACTTGTTCAAGATTACCCTTTCTAGGTTATAGATTCTTTCACCTATTTTGAGGATTTCCTGTTCGGTTAGGTTCCAGCCTGTAACGGCTGTTAGGAGCTCTGCATAGTCTTTTGCGCCTAGGGCAAATGTGACGAATAGACAATTGACGGTTGAGTTAACAACGCATGTTAGATCCTGGAAAATTTTAACCCATTTTGCTTTTCCTTCAGGCGTTAAAGGATCTATTTTCTCTGGTATTCCCAAAACTTCTGGAGAAACTGTGTATCCAGTTACGTGGCAGCCCCCTCTATTGGCAGTTGCATAGTTTAAGCCTATGCCCTTAATTCCTCTAGGATCATAGGCGGGCATTTCAAGTCCCTTAACACTCATTGAAATCTCTGGGTGCCCATAGATTTCGCATAGTCTCTTTGATCCAAGCGCTAAGTATTTGCCGAATCCCGCCTTGTAGGCTGTACGCCAAACAGCCTCAACTAGGGCTGCGGAATTGCCGAAGCGTAGGTCCAATCCTTGCAGGTCTTCTTTGGGAATATAACCTTTTTCGTTAAGTTCCATGGCTGCGGCTATGGTTGATCCTAAGCTTATAGGATCCATTCCGAACTCGTTGCAGTAGTGATTCGCCTTGACAACGGCGTCTAGGTCCTTAACTCCAGTGCTGCTTCCAAGCGCCCATATAGACTCGTATTCTGGTCCTTCTGTGTTTAGAATTTGGAATGGGCCGGACTTCACGCTTGTAACTCTTCCGCATCCGATTGGGCATCCCCAGCATGCTCTTCTCTTCACCAGGTAGGTTTCAGCCAGTGTTTCTCCGCTTATTTTTTCAGCGTCTGGATTCACGCCGGACTGCCAGTTTTTGTAGGGTAATGCGCCAGCGGTATTGATTACGTTTACTAGGATGGCTGTGCCGTATGTGGGTAGGCCCTCACCAGTCACGGAATTCTTCCTTAATGAGTCAAGGCATCTCCTTGAGATTTCCTTGAATCTTTCCGGTTCGGCTATCGGAACCTTCTCTTGTCCGGAAACAACTATTGCCTTCAGCTTTTTGGAGCCCATTACTGCGCCTAGACCGGTTCTTCCAGCGGCTCTATGTTCATCGTTCATTATGCATGCCATGTAGACGAGGTTTTCGCCTGCTGGACCTATGCATGCAACACTTGTGTTTATGCCTCCAACTCTCCTCTTTAAAATCCTAGTTGTGTCAAGCACGCTTTTGCCCCATAGGTCGCTTGCATCCCTTATCTCCGCGCTTCCATTTACAACTGCTAAATAGACTGGCTTTTCCGATGCTCCTTCAATTATGATTGCGTCGAATCCAGCAAATTTTAGGAAGGGCCCCCATTCTCCACCGGAATTTGCACTTCCAATAGAACCCGTCAATGGAGACTTAAGAGCCATAACATGATATCTTCCAGAAGATGGAAAGCCAGCAACTCCTGTTCCTGGACCAGTGGCAAAAATCAAAACGTTTTCGGGGCCTAAGGGATTGATGTCGGCTGGTGAAATTCCTTCTGCCTCATATTCCTTAAGGTATTGGTAAAGCATGTAGACGGCGTATCCCTTACCGCCTAGATATTTTCTAGCCACGCTTTCTGGTATTGATTCCTCCTTCAGCGTTTTCGCTGTTAGGTCGACTCTCAAAACTTTTCCCATATATCCGCCAGACAAGCAATCACCTCAACTGGAGGAATGAATAATCTGGAAAAAACTAGATAATATGTGTTTTGTACGGGAAAGTACTTACTATTTACTTTGCCTTAAATTGCTTTGAAGAATCTGCATGGTGCTTTTCGACTTTTGCATCCTGGTCTTGGGCCGACGTAGCCGAAGTATGGGCAGAAAACCCATATGGAGCCGTCGCGGTATCTTACTATTGAAATGTTGTGAACATGCTCATTGACGCATACGGCCTTTCTTATTTCGACTACTTCGTCTCCCCATGCGGGTGGCTTCTTTTCGACAAGTATGGCTTTTTCAACCATTTTCATCACCAAGATAATAGGTGTGATGTCGCTAAGTTATCACTAATTGATGGTGAAAAAGTGCACATTTTTCATAATTTGATGGAACACATGTCACCAGAAATGCGTAATATATTTAATGCTTTTTCTATATACTAATACGTATATCACCATCTAGGAGGAAGCGCATTTGATAGATGAACTTGATATGAAAATTTTACGATACCTATGTAGAGGAATATACTCCTACAACGATTTGGCAAAATTATGCAAGGTGGGACGCAACACAATTTATCGAAGAATAGACAAACTTGAGAAAGAGGGAATAATAAAAAGAAGGATAATGGCCATTCCAGATTATAAAAAACTTCGCTACTCAGCCGTAATAATCGGATTAAATTTAAGCCCGAAAGACATGGATAAAGCAATTTCATTCCTTAAAACAATACACCAAGTTAAATTTCTCTGGAGAACTTATGGCGAACATGACATTGTCCTAACCATTCTCTGCGACAAAGACGATGTAGGAACATGCATCTACAATCTTAGAGAAGCACTAGAAAAACGCAATATCTCCATAAATAAATTTGACGTTTCAGTGAGTATATTCTGGGAAAAAATGCATCTAGTCCCTTAAAACAAAAAGAGAAAGGAAATTATGCCTTCTGTATGGCGTCTTCAGCTGCAAAGGCTATTGGATAGGTGACCGGCGAACATGTGAAGGCTGGATGGGTTCCATACTGGAAGGTTGCCACTTCATCCATGGTCATCTTTCTCTCTATCATCGTTGAAATTATGTTTGTTAGTTCTGCAGTTGTTGATCCTCCAGCGATTTCGCCGCCAATTATAGCCTTTGTGTTTCTATCAAAGACAAGCTTAACCTTCAAGGTTTTACAGTTCGGCATGGCGCCCGGATGCTTATCTGGAACGGTCGCTGTTCCAATTACTATGTCGAATCCAGCGTCTTTCGCAGCCTTCTCGGTTAGTCCCGCCACGCCTAGGCCTAGGTCTCCAATTATGGTTGCAAAGCTTCCGATAACTCCTACATTTTTCCTTCTAAGCCCGTAAACGTTTACTCCCACTATTCTTGCTTCTCTGGCGGCTATTGACGCTAACCTTAGACCAGTTGGTTTATTGGTGAAGAATGAGAACTTTTCGGCGCAGTCGCCAGCCGCGAAAATGTCTTCATCTGAAGTTTGCATGTATTCGTTTACCCATATTCCGCGCATTTCACCTATTTTTAGTCCTGCTTCCTGCGCAAGCGTTGTTTCGGGTCTTACACCTATTCCGATGAATACTATGTCGGCTTTGAGTTCCTCTCCGCTTGCAAGCCTTACCCCTTCAACCTTTCCGTTCTTTCCAATTATTTCTTCCGCCTTGTTGTTTGTTATTACGCGTACTCCTCTTTCTCGTAGCTTTTCCTCAGCCATGACGCAGTATTCCTCGTCAAATGCGAGCTGTAGGCAGTGAGGCAACAGCTCAACTATCGACACATTCAGCCCTCTTTTTCTGAATTCATCCGCGAATTCTACTCCTATAAAGCCGCCGCCAATTATTACTACGTCCTTTACCGTTTCTAGCTTAAGAAGTAGTTGCCGCAAGTATTCAACGTCCTTTTTGGCAAAAAACACATTTTCTAGGTCGATTCCAGGTATTGGAGGCTTTATTGGATTTGAACCGGTGCATAGAACCAGCTTGTCATAGTCCAATTCCTGTCCGCTCAAAAGAGAAACTGTCTTTCTTTCTCTGTTTATTGCCTTAACCTCGTCTATTACAAGCTTTACATTGTTGTTTGCCAGTGCCTGGTCGGGCATCAGATTCTTTTCTACGTCATGTATTGTTCCGAAAACATAAGGAATCCCGCATGGAATGGGTGTTTTCTTCTCTTTTCTTATTAGGGTTATTTCTGCATCCTTGTTGTATTTTCTTGCAGTCAAAGCGCAAGTGAAGCCGGCTGCGCTGCTTCCTATAATTAATATCTTTGTCTTTTCGCTCAATTTCTACACCTTCAAATTTTAATGTGTAAATCATAATTTACAAACTTAAAAAAATTGCTTTGCCGACGCTTTCATGAATTTAATTTTGTCAATATGACTTTAGAAAGCGGTTATCTCAAAATTAGTGTTATTTTAAATAAGAAGGGAGATTTATGGTCTTATTCTTACGAGATGCACTGAGCAAGATATGCATGGGTCGTAGGCTCTAGCTATAAGCTCTAAAGCATGCTTAATCTTTTCGTCCGGCTCATTTATTAGGCGTTGAGCAGCCACGCGATAATCCTTCTCCATGTTTGCGGCGTTCTGCGCTGTAGGAGTAATCACGTTTGCTCGAACTATGCATCCTTGCTCATCAAATGTATAATCGTGGTAAAGTACACCTCTCGGAGCTTCAACTGCGCCTATTCCTCTGGCCGCCTTAGGCTCAAACTCGACTATGCCCTCATCGCGTAGACCCATACTTAGCAAAGCATCAATGTCTTCGATGCATCTCTCAACGCTGTGCACAAGCTCGATTGACTGCGCCAAATTGTTCATCAGACTGTTGTTGGCTGTAAGCAAATCTTTATGCTGGTTGTAAAGCTCTCTGGCCGTGCCTGAAAGCTTATCCTTGTTCAGTAACACTCTTGCCAGTGCGCCTACCATGAAGGTTGAACCCTTATAGGATGAGAATTTGGCATGACAATGCCTAACGGTTCTCTCGTTAGTCAGCTTCTCGTACTCTTCCACCGGATAGCGCTCGCCAGTTGATATGAGCACGTAATCGCCGAAATAGCCAAACTTCTCGCCTGGATCCAGAGCCATAAGCATGTTATCTGACTCTGCAAACTTTGGAATTTCAGCTTTCGCGAAAAGTTCAACTGCCAATTCAGCCGTAGCCTTAGACTCTTCCATGGCCTTTCTTATTTGTAAAAGCTCGTCTTCGGTTGGAATCTTTGAGAATCCGCCTACTCTTTCATTCATTCCATGAACTTCTCTTCCGCTTACAATGTTGTGAACCATGTTTCCGGCCTTTTTCAGCATCAGCGCCGCCTTCACTTCCTTGGGATATTTCGAAGCCATTCTAATGGCGTCTGGGAATCCAAGATAGTCCGGTAGCGCCAGCATAAAAACGTGCAGCGCGTGGCTTTCAATCATTTCTCCATGAATAAGCAAGTCTCGTAGTAGTTCTGTCTGCCTTGTAACCTTAACGCCGAAGGCTTTTTCTATTGTTCTTATTGAGGCTAGGCTGTGAGCTGCCGTGCAGATGGCGCAGATTCTCCGCATGATGTCTGGAACCTTATCATACTTTACCCCTCGAATGAAGGCTTCAAAGAATCGCGGGCCCTCGAAAATAGCCATTTTGGCATCCTTAACTTGATTGCCTTCAATTACAACCTCTACTCTTCCATGCCCCTCTACGCGGGTTAACTCTTTAATTTCAATAATTCTGCTCATAACTGGCCTTCCTCCTTCAATTTTTTGGCTCTATTCCTAATTTCTTCTGAAATTTTCTGGATTTCCTCGAAGTTTCCGCAGAAGAATCTTAGGCGGTTAATTATGTATTTTTCGTCATAGCCTTTCTTTAGGAGTACGTCTAATTCGGCTGCAGCGTTCGTTTCATCCTTTATTGGGCCTCTACATCCTATACAGTCTAAGCCTAGGCTGGGACATCTGGCTCCACATCCAGCCGTTATTATTGGACCTAGGCATGGCAATCCCTTCTCTATTAGGACGCATGGATACTCGTTTAGTTTGCATTCTACACATACTGGATAGTCATATTGCTCTGGCATGTCTCCATGCAGAAGCGAAGTTATGGCTCGGAAAATTTCCTCCTTCTCTATTGGGCAGCCTGGAATTTCCAAGTCGACTTTAACGTAGGCGGATAGGCCTTTAGGCTCTAGAGCCTCATAGATGTTTTCTTCTGTTCCATAGACTATTTTCATTCTTTCAGCTATGCTCATCTCATTGTTTCTGCTAGCCTGAACGCATCCGCCGACTGCGCAATCGCCTATAGCAATCAACATTTTGCTTTTCTCCCTAATCTCCTTCAATCTTTCCAAATCCTTCTTTGTGCTCACTGAGCCTTCCACAAATGCTATGTCTAATTCAGCCTCTTCCTCGTAGCTACTTGCTTCCTGGAAATATTTTATGTCGAATCGGCTTAGCAGTTCAAGCAGTACGTCTTCGAGGTTTAGTATCATCAGCTGGTCTCCGCCGCAGCCAGTCAGGCTGAAAATTCCAATTTTAGGTTTATTCATAATTTTCGCCTCCTAAATCATCCCCTTCGTGTGTAGGGCGTCCCAATAAGTGAAGACTGGCCCGTCTTTACAGACATACTTGATTGAGTTTCCTTCGCCAATTATGCAGTGTCCACACTTGCCAATTCCACATTTCATTCTACGCTCAAGCGTCATGTATATTTGCCTAGGGTCAAAGTTTCGCTTCATAAGTTCCTGAACAACGAATTTGTACATTATTGGCGGTCCGCAGATGATTGCGTAGGTGTTTTCCGGCGTAACTTCGGTTATTTCGAATATTTTTGTTACTACTCCAGGTGTGCATCTGTCCGGTCTTTCTTGTTGCAGTCGAATGCATTCTTGGTCTTCCTTGTCTTCATATGAGAGGTAGAATCGTACTCCTTGCTTGTCGCCTTCTCGGTAAAGCTGTAGGAATTCTTCTCTGAATAGCATTAGGTTGTAGCTTCTAATTCCATAGAAAACCGTTATGTCACCGTATTTTTCTCTGTTTTCAAGCGCGTACTGTAGAACTCCTCTTAATGGTGCGATTCCTAGGCCTCCAGCTATCAGTAGTAGGTTGCTTCCTTCCATTTTCTCCATTGGAAAGCCGTTTCCGTAGGGCCCCCTAATCCAGAGTAAATCGCCAACTTTCCGGTTATGTATCGCATTTGTTACTCTTCCAACCTTCCTTACGCAAAGCTCCAGTATTTCCGGCCTTTTCCTAGTTGCACAAATCGATATGGGCGCCTCTCCGACTCCCATCACGCTTACTTCGACAAATTGGCCCGGCTTGTAAACGAAGTTTTGGGCAAATTCCTTGTCTAAGAATTCTAGCTGGATTAGGCGTTCTATCTCCGTCATTTTTTCAGTCTTAACTATTTTGGCTGGAGATGGAGCTAGAACATTTTCTGTTTTTATCATTTAGATTTCACCTCTCACCTTTTGTAAAACTTCAACAAGGCTGATTTCTGCTGGGCAGTAGACTGTGCATCTTCCGCATCCAACACAGTTGAGAGTTCCCTCGCGTAGGCTGCTTTTGCAGTTAAATCTGTTTCGAAGCCTCTCCACTCGTGTAGGCCTAAAGTTTAATCCGCCAGCTACGAGTCCATGTTTTCTGAGCATGCATGAATCCCATCTTCGAATACGTTCGCCGCTTTTTATGTCCAAATTTACATAGTCGATTACGTCGTAGCATCTACATGTTGGACAGACTAGATTGCAGCTTCCACATCCGAAACATTTGTCGGCGTATTCCTGCCAAACTGGGCTGTCGTGGGCTAATTCAAGCATGTCCTGAATGCCGGAAATGTTGAGTTCAAGCTTGAATCCTGATAGGCGTCTCTTCTCTTTTTCCTTAAACTCCGCTATGTCTTTAGCCTCAACATTAGCGAATAGGTTCTTGCTTTTTGCTATGATTTCTTGGCCCTTTTCGCTGGCGACTCTTACAAGGTAGCCGTCGCTAAGTTCATGCAGGAAAATGTCGAAGCCGTCCATTGCGTAGCTTGTTCCCATAGATTTGCAGAAGCAGTATTCGTCTGGATAGCAGTCATAGCCTATCAGAACCGTGTTTTCGCGTCTTTTCCAGTAGTATTTATCCGGAAGCTCATCTAAATACACCTTGTCAAGCAGCTTGATAGCGTTAATGTCGCAGTGATGAACCCCAAACACGACAACCTTCTCAGTTTCCTCGAAGACTTCCCTAAATTCGGCCTTTTCCTCATCGAACTCAAAGATTTTCTCTATAGGCTTGACGAAGAACTTCTTTGGCGGAATCATAGTCCTAGTATAGGATAAATCCATTTCTTCAGCCGATGAAACTTCCTTAAAGGCATGGGAGGAAGCTCCAGTCTTGACTGGCCCATAGATTCTGCCGAAGCTCTTTAGATTCTCAAAGAAGGCGTCGAAATTTTCTTTCGGAAGTTTCAAGTATAGCAATATAATCCCTCACATTTTGACATTACTTACGCGTATATACTCGATTTTAATATATTTACATACTTAAAACCGTAACTTTAAAGCTTTACTAAACTGGGAATCAGCAGAATTAATCTCTTGTAGAATGGCTCTACTCCTAAAATAAAATGGAAATTATCTTTTATTCATCAAGTATTTGTGTATGCTTTCCGCCGCCTTTTTACCTGCTCCCATGGCGCTGATTACGGTTGCCGCTCCGGTTACGACGTCTCCGCCAGCATACACGCCCTCAATGCTGGTCTGCATGTTCTCGTCTACAATTATTGTTCCGCGTTTGCTAACCGCCAAGCCGGGCGTCGTCTGCTGGATAAGCGGGTTCGGAGTCTGCCCAATGGCGATAACAACCGTGTCCACGTCCATAAAGAAGTTTGAGCCTTCGATTGGAACTGGTCTACGCCTGCCGGACTCGTCTGGTTCTGTAAGCCTCATGCGTACGCATTCCATCTTCCTAACCCATCCATACTCGTCACCATGAAAAGCGACCGGATTCGCTAGAAAATCAAATTTTATTCCTTCCTCTTCAGCGTTTTCTACTTCTTCCTTCCTTGCGGGCATCTCAGCCTTAGAACGTCTATAAACTATATGGACTTCTTCTGCTCCAAGCCTTAGTGAACAACGTGAAGCGTCCATGGCTACGTTTCCGCCGCCAATAACCGCAACCTTCTTTCCAATCTTGATAGGTGTATCCCACTTTGGAAACATGTAACTCTTCATTAGGTTAATGCGAATTAGGAACTCGTTTGCACTGTAGATTCCGCAGAGATTCTCGCCTGGAACCCTCAAGAATCTTGGCAAGCCGGCGCCAGTTCCGATAAAGACCGCGTCGAACCCTTCATCCTTCAAGAGTTCCGGAATTGTAAAAAGTCTTCCAATAACAGCGTTTGTTTTAATGGTTACTCCAAGCTTTTTCACATAGTCGACTTCGGCTTGAACTATGCGTTTTGGAAGCCTAAACTCTGGGATACCATACATTAATACGCCGCCAGGTTCATGTAAGGCCTCAAAAACAACTACCTCATGTCCAAGTCTAGCCAAGTCGGCTGCCGCTGTCAATCCGGCTGGTCCAGAGCCTATGACTGCTACGCGTTTTCCAGTTGAGGGCTGCTTCTCCGGAATTTCAACTCCGTGTTCACGTTCCCAGTCGGCCAAGAAGCGTTCAAGCCTTCCAATCGAAACTGGGTCGCCCTTCTTTCCTAAAACGCAGTTCATTTGGCATTGGGTTTCCTGAGGGCAGACCCTTCCGCATATGGCTGGCAAATTGTTCTTTTCCTTAATTTTTCGTATTGCCTCTCGGAATTTTCCTTCTCTAAGCAGTTTGATGAATGCTGGTATGTCTATTCC
>CAYXFE010000015.1:0-11647 GCA_964464195.1 uncultured Candidatus Bathyarchaeia archaeon | reverse complement strand
TTCTCGTAATTGATAGAGAGTTTACCCCATACTTTTACGCTGTTCTGAACGAGAGGGCAAATCCAGAATCGGTTATAGAATTGATTAATGCGAGAAAGAATGAGCTTCCCTACATAGTTAAAGTTGAAGCTGTTGAAAAGAAGTATTTTGGAAAGAAGGTTAAGGCATTAAAAATTTATTGTCAAGACCCGGAGCTTCTCCAGAAATATGCAAAGAGAATAGAGAAAATTGAGGGAGTAGACAAGTGCCTAGAAGACGACATTAGATATTCAATGCGCTACTTGATAGATAATGAAGTTACGCCCTGCGGATGGCACACGCTAGAAGCAGAAGAAATAGCAAACGAACAAAATCTCCAAGTAGACAGAGTTTATTTGGCCAAGTCAAAGCCGAAATTCTGCGCTGAAATTCATGAAATCCCAAAACTGAGAATTCTAGGCTTTTCCATAATATGTTATAGCCCAAAGGGAGTGCCGAAACCAGAAAAGAATCCAGTAGTAGTAATCTCCGCCATGACAAACACTGGCGAAGAAAAGCAGTTTGTGGCGGAAACATCAGAGAAGGATGATGGGATAATTAGAGAGTTCATCGATTATGTGAAGGGTTTCGATCCAGACATCATTGTTGGCTTTGGCTCAAACCGTCACGATTTGCCTTACTTGGCGAAAAGAGCTAAACAAAATGGATTCCTACTGAAAATTGACCGTGCTGGAACAGAACCTCACACAAGCGTTTACGGACATGTCTCAATAACTGGAAGAGCCAACATAGACCTATTCGATTATGCGGATGAACTTCCAGAAGTGAAAGTTAAAACACTTGAGAACATAGCCGACTATCTTGGCGTCATGAAACTTGAAGAAAGAACCTTAATTGAAGATGTTGACTTCGCCGAGTATTGGGAAAACAGCGAAAAAAGGCCTCAGCTCCTCAAGTTTTCAATGGAAAACACAAAATGCATAATGGGAATAGCCAACGCCCTACTAGACTTCGCAATTCAGCTCTCAAACCTAGTAGGCTTACCACTAGACCATATTGGCACGGCGGCCGTAGGATTCCGCGTAGAATGGTTCCTAATCCGCCACGCCTACCAAATAGGCGAGCTAGTCCCTAAAAGAGTTGAAAGACCCTACATTCCCTATGCAGGCGCAATTGTGCTGGAGCCAAAACCCGGAATACATGAAAATATTGCTGTACTAGACTTTAAGGCGATGTATCCAAACATAATGATAACCTACAATGTTTCGCCAGACACCTACGTGCCGCCCGAAGAGCCAGACCCACCATGCGGAGTCTACGTAGCGCCGGAAGTTAAGCATAGATTCAGAAAGGAGCCTTCCGGATTTTACCGTGAAGTCTTGTCTAGGCTAATAAAGGCGAGAGACGAAATTAGAGCTAAGTTGAAGACGCTTAAGCCTGAAAGCCCAGCCTACCGAGTTTTTGATGCGCGACAGAAGGCTGTTAAGGTTATTACGAATGCAACTTATGGCTATGCAGGGTGGATAGGTGCAAGATGGTATATAAAGCCAGTCGCCGAAGCAGCCACAGCGTGGGGAAGATACACCATTAGAAACACAATTGAAATAGCGAAGAAGCTTGGCCTAGAAGTAGTTTATGGCGATACAGACAGCATATTCATAAGATACGACCCAGAAAAGGTTGAGCAATTAACAAACCAGATAGGAAAGGAGCTAGGCCTAGAAATAAAGCCAGACAAAATCTACAAGCGTATATTGTTTACCGAAGCGAAAAAGAAGTATTGCGGATTACTTCCCGACGGAAGACTTGACATTGTAGGCTTAGAAGTCGTTAGGGGAGACTGGGCGGCTGTAGCCAAAAACGTCCAAGAAAGGGTTCTGGAAATAATTTTGAAGGAAAATTCTCCGCAGAAAGCTGCAGACTATGTTAGGCAGTATATCGCCGACATGCGTAAGGGAAAGGTTCCATTCAGAGATTTCGTAATCTGGAAAACATTAACCAAAAAGGTTGAAGAATATGCCGTTAGGGCGCCACATGTTGAAGCTGCGAAAATGCTAAAGCGGGAAGGTTGGGACCTAACTCTAGGCGATAAAATCGGCTATGTTATCACGGCTGGAAGCGGAAGACTATACGAGCGGGTAAAACCCTACGTTTTCGCATCCTACGAGGAATTAGACATAGAATACTACATTACAAACCAGGTTGTTCCAGCAGCAGCCAGAATACTGTCAATGTTTGGAATAAAAGAGAAAGATTTACTCGCGCCAACCAGACCTAAAACATTAACCGACTTCTTCTAGGAGCTCGCCCTAACCTCGCTGAAGGTAACTAGCTGAAGCTTCAACGGACGCTTAACCACATCTGAGATGCGAGCAGCCACTATACACTTTACTCTCTTATCTAAGGCTATGTCGACAAGCCGCTGAGTTATTACGCCGTCAAACACTATGGTGTCTACGCCATCCACTTGCTGAAGCTTTTCTGCCAATTCGCTTACCGGAAGCCTCATAATCTCCTCCATATTCTCATTCAAAAGAACAGCTTCAAGCGTTCCCTCAAGCTCCTTGACTAATTCAGCAACCTTCTTCGGAACGGCAACCGCCAAGCCCCGCTTTTCCCTCCGTTTGAGAAGCTCCTCAACTGGAACCCTCTTTTCGAGAGCATCAAAAATTTCCTTGCAGGTTAATTCTTCAACCTCCTTGCCCTGCGGCGCCCTAGCAACATATTTTATGTCGGTTACTTGCAGAAGCTCCTTAAGGATTAGGTCTCCGCCCCTATCACCGTCCAAAAAGGCCGTTGCCTCCTTCTCTTTGCACAGTTTAATTATTGTTTCCGGAATCTTTGCTCCTTCTACGGCGATTACGTTTTGAATTCCACATTTCAGCAGATTAATTACGTCTGCTCTACCCTCAACAACTATTATTTCCTTGGCGGAATCCACTTCTGGACCCGCACTCAGTTCTTCCGGTCCATATTTTTCGACTTTCGCCCATTTCAGCGTCTCAGCCACTTCGCGGTAAACTTCCTCGGTGCTCGGCAAGGTTTCAATCGTCCATTTGCGCAGAATTTCCTTGGCTCTGTCAATTATCAGCCTTCTTTTCGCTTCACGTACATCCTCTATTCTTTCTAGGGTTACTTTTGCGGCGCATGGTCCAACGCGGTTTATTGTTTCTAGGCTTGCAGCTATTATGGCGGTTGAAACGCGGTCTAGGCTTGTTGGTATAAGTATTCTACCAGTTGTCTTATCCTTTTTTGACTGTAGTTCTATTTCTATTCTGCCTATTCTTCCGCTTTTCTGTAGTTCTCTTAGGTCTAGGTCCGGTCCGAACAGTCCTTCTGTTTGTCCGAAAACTGCTCCTATTACGTCTGGTTTTTCAACTACTCCTTCTATTTCGAATTTTGCGCGGATTATATACTTTATCGTATGGGGTTGTGAAGAACCCGTAAGCATCACCTCCAAGTGATATGATTTTCACCACGTAAGCGTGAAGTTTACAGCCTTTAATCATGCCGAATACAAGCTATTATAGTTTACGAATTTCCAATTCTTTTCTGCAAATTAACCATGTAGGTTGGCAATCCCTCAACATCCTTAAGTTCGCGGCCAACAAGCCCGTAAAGAATGCGCCAAAAACGCATATTAGACTTGATTTTGGCATGTTCCAAATGTTCATTTAATCTTTTAGTCCATTCTCTTCCTCTTCTGTCAAAGTCCATAAGTAAAATGACTTCTCTGTAGCCTTTCTCCTCAATATCGTAGACGATGTCCGCTAAATTCTTTCTGCAGTTCTTTACGCATATTATATGGCCCTTAACAGCCAATTTTCTGAGGGCCATCGCATCCTTTTTGCCCTCAACTATGACTGGGACACCCTTCTCTACTTCAACAGCAAGCTCCTGAATAAGCTGCGAAACCTGCTCAGCCTTTCTCCTAAGTGCTTCAGACACCCAAGTTTACCTCGTTATTTCAATCTTCAACATTTTATTCAGATTGTCGGGGTGTCTCTTAAAGTATTCTCTAACAGGTTCCAGAATCTTTATGAGCGCCTCTGCAACTCCATTCTTCAAATCTAAGGGATGAATCTTTCCTTCAATATAGTCCTTCTCCAATTCTGCATAACTCTCATAAACAACCGCGCCGCCATACTTTTCCGGACGCTCAATTTCAAACCTGTCAACCCTTGGGAACACGGCGTGCTGGGCCAATTGCAAAACAGGATTTTCCTCAACGTTCTTCGGCGGGCAATAGGCGTTTCTAACCTTCCTTCTGATGTCTTCTGGAGAGTCATGCACAAAAATGCAGCTTTCCGGCTTGCTTTTAGACATTTTCGAGCTTATCGCCAGATTTAAAGCTTTATTCTCATCGTACTGCTTCTCTTCTTTAACTGGTCCCTGCAATCCCATAAGCAATGGAGTATGAACACAGATGGGCTTTTTCCATCCTAATTTTTCTGCTACATCCCTTGCTAGCATGTGTGCTTTGCGTTGGTCCATACCAGCACATGCAACATCCAGCTTCATATGAAAGATGTCGGCTGCCTGCATGCATGGATAGAAAACCCATGCGGTTTCCATGTCTGAAAGGTCCATTTCTCTGCCCATTATCGGAAGCGCCCGCCAAGTTCGCCTCAAAGATGCACTTTTAGCTATTCTGATTACTTTCTCCCAGTATTCAATTTCTTTTGCTATGTCTGAAGCCCATAAATATTCTACTTTTTCAGGCGATAAGCCTAGGGCTGTAAAGCAATCTTTGAAGTATTCTCCGCAAAGGCGAATATTTTCCATTTTTCCGCCAAGCTTATTATTTATCCAAGAATGCCAGTCAGCCAGAAATATTATGAAGTGGAATCCAGCTTCTACCATATCCTTTATTTTATTTCCGCAGACTAGGCCCATGCCTATATGCATTATTCTGGGCAAGCGTCGCAGAGGGCGCTTGCTATCCAGAACATTCAAAGCCCCAGTAGGCTCTGGGCCTAGCCTCGGTTTCAAGCAGATTACGTAACTCTTCAACCGTAACTATTTCCTGCGTGTTCCTCTTTACCAGTTCAAGTTTTTCCTCTAAATCCAAATTTATGCCTCCAACTTGAGATTCCATTGGTAACATGGTTTTTAATTCCTAAATCTTTTACTAATTGTTGATAAGTGTAGGAAAGAAAAAGAGAGAAATAGCGGTTTAGCCTTTCTCTATTAGGGACTTGTGCCATTCAGCAGCTTGTTCTGCAGTCATTAGGTTTTTAAGCTCTTCTTCGAGGTTGTCCGGCTTCACTATGAGCAGCCAGCCCTTCCCATATGGGTCTTCATTGATTATTTCTGGCTTGTCTCTAGCCTCCTCATTTACTTCCTCGATTGTTCCGCTTACTGGCGCCACAAGGTCTGAAACCGCCTTGACGGATTCTATGCTCCCGTATGGTTCATTCTGCTTTGTTGTATCTCCTGCATTCGGCAATTCGACGTAGACTATTTCTCTAAGCTGTTTCTGAGCGTAGTCGGTGATTCCAACCCGTACCTTGTCGCCTTCAACCTTTAGCCATGCGTAGTCTTTGCTGTAGTATAGTCCTTCAGGCACATCATAATCGTTTACTTTCACCATGGCAAACACCTTAAAGATTTGAACAGTAATTTAGACAAAACCACATTTTAAAATTATCCTAGGTTTAGCGAATTCCTCCGCAGACGGGGCAGTCCTTTTTTCGCTGGACTTGGGCTTCTTGGAAGCTTGAGGTTTCGCCGTCAAAGAAGAGTATCCTGCCAACCAGCGGCTTTCCTAACCCAACTATTATTTTTATTGTTTCTAGAGCCTCTAGTAGGCCGAGCACTCCGGCTGTAACTCCTAAAACTGGAAATTTCTCCTCTTCTTTCGGAGTCTTTGGCAGTATACATCTTAGGCATGGACCCTTTCCAGGCATTATTGTTGTTATTTGTCCATACCATGAATGCACGCCTGCATGAACAAGCGGTATTCTTTCAGCAACGCAAGCCTCATTCAAGATGAATCTTGTTTTCCAATTGTCTAAACAGTCAACGACTACATTTGAGCCCTTAATTAGTTCCCTTATACTTTCCCTTTCTATTTCTTCTTCATAACTTTCGAATTTTATTAAAGGATTCAGTTTTGAAAGCTTCTCTATGGCAGAAAAAGTCTTAAACTTTCCAATGTCCACACTCCAATGGAGAATCTGCCTGTTCAGATTGCTTAATTCAATTTTTTCTTTGTCAATTAATGTAATTTTTCCAATTCCTGCAGCCGTTAAATATAGCGCAACTGGACAGCCTAAACCGCCGACACCTACAATTGTAACCTTCGCATTCTTAAGCTTAAGCTGGCCTTCAACGTTCCAGTTTGGAATCATTATTTGCCTACTATACCTTGTCAGCTCCTCTTCAGTTAGTTTAACATTCATAAGCTTCCGCTCTTCCGGCTGTATACTAATCTTTATTCGTGTATTCCGCTTAAATATTAGGCGGCTAAAAGTGTAGGAAATGGCTGAAGATTCTGTCTCGAAGACTCTTGAAGAGTTAAGCAAGAAATTGGATTTGATAATGAAGAGGCTTGAGGCTCTTGAAATGCTTATTCTTGAAAATCCGAAATACAGCGAATTAGCGCCTTTACTTAGGCTTACACGTGCCGGCGTTGGAATTTATGGAGAACCGCTAAAACTTCTGGAACGCTTGAAAAGGGCTGAGAGGCTTCTAAAGATAAGGAAGGAAATTGCACGGGATGAAATTTCGAGATGCATAATTCAAGCATTAGCCATAAGAGGGCCTTTAAATATTTCAGCCTTAACTAGGCAGGTGCGAATGATGCGAGGAAAAGCCTCACGAAGAATAATTAGAGCCCGCCTTAAACGTTTAGAAGAAGAAGGAATAGTTCGAGAATCGAAGGGCTATGGGAAAACCTACGAGCTTGCAGAATGACCAGCCCACTGGACACTTTTACCCACAATAAATAATACAATTATCCATACTATGTATGATTCGAGGTGAAAAGAATGGACGAAGAAAAAAGAGCGGGAAAAAGCGAAGATGCTGAAGAAGTCAGAGAAATATTAAGCGTTGTATCAAAGGAAGTCCCTGCATTAATAAAGGGGATAATTGCAAGCGTCTTCTCAGAAGAAGCCGGAAGAAGCATGGGCAAGGCGGCGGCAGCCTTCTACAAAGAGCTTAAAGAAAGCGGAATGCCAGACGAAGTGGCAGTAAAAATGACTGAAAACTATATCAGCGTATTCACAAGCCTAGGAGACTTAATGAAGAAATTCACCAAGGGAAAGAAAATGCCCACTAAGTTAGAGAAGGAAATTGAAGAGATAGTGGAAGAGGCTGTCGAGGAAGCTAGGGAGAAAGGCGTCAGCGAAAAATTAGGGAAGGAAATTGAAAGAAGAGTTAAGGAAAAACTGGCTGAAAAGGGATTATTAGAGGAAGAAGAATAATTCTTCCATTCCCATTTTTTGGTGAAAAAATGAAGGTAACAGCCATAATAAGAGCCGGATTACATCTTGTTAAGCTAATTCTAAATCTAGGATTTCTCTGGCTGACCCTTGGATGGAAAGTTAGAAAGGCAAGGAAAGCTTTCGAAAAAGAACTAATAAAGGGCGGAATACCGAAGGAAGCCGCCAAAAGACTTGGAAAGAAATATGCATCGGTAAAAGATGAAATAATGAGACAGATTAGAGGCTCAATATGGAGAATGCGCCACTAGAATTCACAGTAAACTTGCGAACAGCAAAGTGAAGAAAAACAAAACTGGTAACCAAGCCTTTCAGCCTCCATAATTGCTTCTTCGGTTGGAAAAGCTATAGCGTTAACGCCAGCCCTTATAGCCAAAATGTCTGTTTCAATTCTATGCTTTCCCTTAGGCCGCATACATCCCAAAGCCAAAGGAACACTCGGAAACATCAATCTGGCAATAACTATAATTTTTGCTATGTCAAGCGGAGATGGCGGCTTAACATTCTCCATTGGTGTCCCGCGAATGGGCATGAAGGCAATTATGATTAGGGCTGAAGGCGAATATTTAGAAATCATTCTTAAAGCATTTATTTCTCCCTTCAACTTCCCATAGTGAAGCCCAACAAGGACGTGGGGCACAACAGCCAAGCCAGCATCATGCAAAGCTTTTAATGAATCATCAAACTCTTTTGTAGAAACATTAAGATTATAAATCTCCTTTATGGTCTCATCCGAGCCAATAATGTCCAGCAGAGCCGAATCCACACCCGCCTCCTTTAATCTTTTTGCAGTTTCAAAATTTATGATGCCCGTATGAACCGCCACAGTCAATCCAAATTTGCGCTTAATAGTTGCAATTGCATCGACAAATCTATCGAGTGGAAGCGAACCGTCTGGAAGGCAGCCTCCGCTGATTAAACAGCCTATAGCGCCTTCAGCCTTTAATTTTCTGCAAAGTTCAAGAAGCTTTTCAGGAGTTGTCGCCGGATACATGGTTCTCAAAACCTTTCCGTAGCAATGCTTACATTTTAGGCTGCAGGCCGAACCCGTTATAGAGATGGTTGGGAAAAGATTTGGGCGTGACTGATAGTAGGATGTTTTGTAATACATGAAGCTTGGCGCATAAAAGAAAATTTTCTTGCCGAAATTTTTCAGCGAAACCATCCTAGCTCTCGCTAAGTATTTTTCAAACTCTTTCACATTCGCATCTAATATCTTATCATACTCTATTTTCGCCAATTTTCATCTTCCATTAAGCTAAAAATATTAGCTTGAAGTTTCCTTATAGCATTTCGCTGATAACGAAATGAACAGCAAAAGCGAAACTCCAGAAAAGATTCGTGTTTCAGTCGGCTCAGCCATAGTTTTAGGTTTGATAAATGGGCGGATTGACGCTAAGCCTACAACCGCCTATCTACTAACCTATCATGAGGGAAAATGCACTGCAAACTGCATGTTTTGCCCACAGGCGAGAAGCAGCAGCGGAAGAGCAGACATGCTTTCAAGAGTTACTTGGCCAGCGTTCCCGCTGAAAAACGTAATCGAAGGCATAGAAAAAGCCGTGAAAAGCGGCGAACTAAAGAGAGTCTGTATACAAGCACTAAACTATCCAAGAGTCTTTGAAGATATACTCTCAATAGTCTCATTAATTCTCTCCAGAATTAAGGTTCCAATCTCTGTTTCATGCCAGCCACTACGCCGAGAAAACTTAGAAAGATTAAAGCTTGTGGGCGTCGAAAGAGTAGGCATACCCCTCGATGCAGCCACAAAAGAGATCTTCGAAAAAATTAAGGGAAAATATGCGGGCGGCCCATACCGATGGGAAAGCCAAGTAAAAATTCTTCTCGAAGCAGTCGAAGTCTTTGGCAAAAATTCTGTTAGCACCCACCTTATAGTTGGACTCGGCGAAACCGAGAAGGAAATGATTCAAAGAATTCAATGGTGCATTGACAGGTGGATATTTCCAGGACTATTCGCCTTCACTCCTATAAGCGGAACACGACTTGAAAGTCTTCCCCAACCCCCGCTTGAAAGCTATAGGAGAATCCAGCTTGGGCACTACTTGATAACTAGGAGGATTTCAAGATTTGAGAATTTTAAATTCGACGAAGGAGGAAAAATAATTGATTTCGGAGTGGAAAATGAAACTTTGAGGAAAGTTATAGAAAGCGGTGAGCCCTTCCTAACTTCAGGCTGTCCAAATTGTAATAGGCCATACTATAATGAAAGGCCTGGAGGGCCACTTTATAATTATCCAAGACCATTGAGGAAAGATGAAATTGAAGAAATAAAGAGTCTACTACTTAAGAATGCTGAATTTCGCTTTTAAGGGAAGCTTTTCTCTTAAAAGAGCCTTAGCTTTTTCTTCTCTTTCTTTTCTTCTTTTGGCTTCATTGGTATAGGCTCAGGCGTTACCTTCGGTTTGGGGGCTTCTGGTTCAGGCTTCTTTTCTTCTTTTGGCTCTGGCTTTGGCTCCGGTAGAGTTTTCTTTTCCTCTTCTTTTGGTTCAGCCGGTTTAGCTGGTTTGGGTTCTTCTTTTTTCTCCTCTTTCTTTTTAGCTGCCTTTTCCGGCTTTTTCTCTCCCTTTTCTTTTGGCTTTTCCATTTTTTCTAAGGAAGAAATGAGGATAGGTTCTATGTGTAGTCCTTTAGAGTCTCCGATTTTTAGGTATTCCCAAGTGTAAAGGTCTATTCTGATATCTTTAATGCGTTTAACTAGTCTCACAGTTTCTTCTGAGCATTCTGGTAGGAGAAGAATTACCCTCGGAGGCTTTGTTGCGTCTATTTTTGATTTTGGATTAGTTGCCGCAAGCATCATCTTGAATTTGTCAACGAAGTCTGCGCACTTCAATGCTTGAATAACAAGGTTTTCGCCCTCTTCCAGCGTTGGTTCCACAATTACCAGTTGCCCCTTTTCGTCATGGCACAGCATTCCTATCTTCGTTTTCTCATCTACCGGAATGTCGTTTCCTATCATTCTTAGTCCTTTTTCAATTCCTTCAAGTTCCTTCGAGACTATTTCCATCAGTTCTTTTGGGTCTTCTATGATTAGATGTTCTACTGGCATTTTAATCTCCGCGTATAACGTTTAGGGCTAATTTATTAATGGGTTATGAATACGGAATCTGAATCTGAACTAAATAATCCCTGAATTCAAATTTTACCCTCAAAATTCCACCTATCAGAAGAATACTTCTCATCACGCAACTTCTTAGAGAGACTAATCTCATAATCCGTCAATGTACCCTCAGAGATTTCTATTCCTAGAGCTTTCTTAAAGCCCGCCTTTAAGGCGGAATATACTTCCTCAATTTTTGGCGCTGCCCCTAATTCATGACGAAGGGAAGTTATCTTATCCTGTGCGACACAAACAACATCCGCTACAGACTTCGCCCAAGGAACCTTAAGCAAAGTAAACATTCTATTTAAATCAACGTCGACTAGCAGAGTTCCATGCTGCAACACAACATTTCCACTGTGAGCTTGAGCACTTCCAGAAATTTTTCTGCCATTTACAACTATGTTGGGGCACTGCCTTTCGCTACCTGGACTAAAATCGGCATTTAAACCCAAAATCTTTAACGCCTCAATTAATCCGCCGCAAATTTTGCGGTAGATAACTGCCACATCTTGTGTTCCAAGTGATTCTTTGTCGGCGATGACGCTGTAGGTTATTTCGCCTTCGCTGTCATGGTAGACTGTTCCTCCGCCGCTTATCCTCCGAACAATATCAACGCCTAATCTTCTACATTTTTCAATATGAACTTCGTTTTCTACTTTCTGGAATCGCCCAACAGAAACGGCTGAAGGAAGCCAACGATAAAAGCGGACTGTGTTTGGAGCCAAACCTTCAATTCTAGCCCTAAAAATAGCTTCATCAATAGCCATATTCGAATAGGCATCATGAACTTCAATGGGTAATAGCCGCCAGATTTTGAGTCCTCTCCGCAGCTTATGCTTTTGAACGTCTAGCTTTTAAACCAGCCTTCCTTTTTCATCGCTTCCATTGTAATTCTATGACTTGGACCATCTCCTCTGGCCACGAAAACCCCGACATTTTTCCCGACGGCCTCAGCTATTTCCGCAACATCTCTATGAGTAAATCCTGGACAAAGCAGAATCGAATGAACGCCTTCCTCTCTCACAAGTTTTCTGCAAACTTCAACAGCCTCTTTTTGGCTCTTAACCACTACTACGAATAGCCTATACTTGCCAGTATC
>CAYXFE010000014.1:0-12140 GCA_964464195.1 uncultured Candidatus Bathyarchaeia archaeon | reverse complement strand
TGCAAAGCTGCGGGTCCTCGTAATCTTTGCAGCTCAAAATTTTTCCTGTACATACAAACATTTTCGTTAGGTCGTTATTGAATCTTGTAATTGTGACTTTTCGTCCCTTTTCAAGTTGACAATAAGCGGTTACGCTTCCTCTAAATTTTAGGCCGTGATAGCTTCTTAACGTGTAGGATAGCGGTTCTGAAGCGTATCCCTTCATTTTCGTGGGAACTACACAGTGGGAAATCGCTACGACATTGTTTTTGACGTCGGCCAGTACAGTGTTTCCCATGAAAGCTGGTTTTTCCGCTAGATAATGGAGCAGTATCATCATTAAGAGCGAGTTGATATCTCCCTCGCATGCCGCCGGAATTCCCTCATCTCGCAGATATGTGTAGGCTAGGCAGGGAACTGGAAATGGAGATTCTCCATAAATTAGGGTTAGAGCGTTGGCCTTTCTCTCTTTAAGCATGGCCTTCATAGCCAAATATAGTCTTGCGACAAGTGAAACATCATTTTCTGTGGGTTCAACTATTTTTTCGGCTTTTGAAATCCACTCTTTGGCTAATGCTTTCGCTTTTCTCTGGCTTATTGAATTCCATTTTTCCAAAAATTCCTCGTATGAGACTTCTTCTATTTCTACTCCAAGCTTACTTTTTATAGCCTCAAAATCAGCGGTTTTGGGCTTCACCCTTTCATGATAAAATGGGAAATCGCTACATAAAACTAGAATTTTCGTTCTTTCTAGCTTCTTTTTGACTTCTAAAAATTTTAGGGTCTCATTCATATCTTTAAAGCTTAAAGCCACGAAGACGTTTTTCTTGTTTGCTGCGTATTCAATTGCGTCAAATGCCAGATTAGGCACGTCCTGCTCTTGAAAGATTATTATCGGTTTCCCCTTTTCGGTAAGCTTTGCAATTTCTATTCCGAAACCTAGGCATTTTTTGAAAATTAGAAAGGTATCAATCTCTTCCAGTTGAATGTCCATCAACATGAGCTTTTCAAAATCTTCCTTTTCTCTAATTACTATAGGCTTTAAAATTTTAGCTTTTTCCAGACTTTTTTCAGTTTCTTTCAGTGCTTCTCTTATTTTCCTTTCTTGCTCTCTCTTTTTCGTTATTCTTACAAATCCGAAAGCATCTTTCTTTTTGAATATTGGATTTTTTCCTAAAATAAAGATTGGCTTTACTAATAGCATGATTTTTATTTTATGTGTTTGTTTTGCTTAATTGTTTTTCTCTTCTTATTATTTCTCTGGCGGCTATTACTCCCGAGGCTGAGGCTTGCACGAGGCCTCTAGTTACTCCGGCGCCGTCTCCTATGGTAAAGAGATTCTTTATTTTAGTTTCTAGGCATTTGCTTAGTTTAAGTCTTGAAGAGTAGAATTTCACTTCAATTCCATAAAGCAATGTGTCCTTCGAGTATACCCCTGGGCTCACCTCATCAAGCGCCTTAAGCATTTCCATAATGTCTGTTAGGTATCTATATGGGAGGACGAAGCTTAAATCGCCGGGCGTCGCATTTTTAAGTGTAGGAGTTACGACGCATCTGTTGATTCTTTCTTGGGTTGATCTTCTTCCAGATTCTAGATCGCCTAGTCTTTGAATTATTATTCCTCCGCTTAGGAGATTTGCTAGTCTAGCCAAGTATTTTCCGTAGGCTATTGGTTCTTTGAATGGTTCTGTGAAGCGTGTGCTGACGAGTATGGCGAAGTTTGTGTTTGGAGTCTTTCTATTTGCGTAGCTTTGTCCATTAACTGATAGTACGCCGTTGTAGGATTCGGTTATTACTTCGCCGTAGGGTGCAACGCAGAAGGTTCTAACTTGGTCGTCGAAGAATTTTGAGTAATAAATGAATTTCGGCTCGTAGAGTGCGCTTGTCAATTCTTCCATTACGCTTGCTAAAACTTCAACTCTAACTCCGACGTCAACTGGATTATTTAACGTTTTTAATCCAAGCGCTTGGGCTTCTGTTTTTAGCCATTCAGCCCCGCTTCGCCCAGGAGCAACAATCACATATTTTCCTAAAATTTTCTCGCCCTCAACGGTTTCTACACCTTCAACTTTTCTGTTTTTGACTATGAGTCCTTTAACTTCTGTCCGCATTCTCACGTCTACGCGGCTGTTTAGGTATTGCCTCATCTTCCGCAAGGTTTCGGCGCATTTTTCTGTTCCCATATGCCTAATTTTCTGATGTATAAGTCTAAGTCTAGCGAGTGAAGCTTTTCTCTCTATTTCCTCAACTTTTGCTGGGTCAGCTCCATAAACCTTGTGTGGGGCTCCAAACTTCAAGTATATGTTATCGACGTATTCTATGAGTTTTTGAAGTTCTTCTCTTGGGATGTATTCACTTAGCCATCCGCCTACTTCTGTTGAAAGCGTTAGTTTTCCGTCGCTGAAGGCTCCGGCTCCTCCCCAGCCTGAAAGAACCGCGCATGGCTCACAGTGGAGGCATTCTATTCCTCGGCTTGCAGGACATTTACGCTTGTCGATGTCCGGCCCCTTATCAACTATCAGAATTTTTAGGTCGGTGTTTTCAGCCAGCTCTAGGGCGGAGAATATTCCAGCCGGTCCCGCGCCGACAATAATTACATCATACTTCAATGGTTTTCCTCCGAAAGCCCAAAACAACATGGACTATCTAACATATATTTTTACCGAAAACTGAATCTTAATTCAAAAATGGGAGAAAAATTATGTTAGTCCTTTATTGCCTCTAAAATTGCCATTACGTTAAGGAGTTTTACCCGCGTGTAGGAGGGCATGTTTGGGTCCTGCAAAATTTCATCCAATATTGATATTGCATTTGAAGCTCGAACTCCAAAGCTAAACTCTTCATTATGCAAAGCTTCGATTGATTCTTTTGCCGCCCTTCTAATGTTGCGTGGAGTAGTTGTATCTTCAGAGACTTCTCCTAAAACCATGGTTGCCTGCTTAATTCGCTCCTCGTACTCCTTCAACTTCTTCTTACTAACCAAGGCTTACCCCTCCGATTAGAGGTTTACGAAACGAAACTCAAATTATCTACTCTTACTAATATTCATTCGAGGTTTTAAAATTGACTGAAAACTCAGAGTCAAAGCCCATAAAAAGCATGGCAGATTTACTTCGAAGAGGAGCAACCCTCACAAACTTAGCATGTCCAGTGTGTGCCTCACCGCTTTTTAAACTTAAAAGCGGAGAACTGTGGTGTGCAAAATGTCAAAAGCAAGTTATAGTTGTGAAGGAAGGAGAGACTCCGCTGCATGCCGCAAAACCTCTAGTATTAACGAAGCTTGAAGAGACAGTTATTGCAAAAATAGAGGAGATAGAAGAGAGAATAAAGAATGAAGTAGATGTTGAAAAACTCCAGAAGCTAGGCGCAATTTTATCCTCTCTTCTGGACAATTTAGAGAAAATTAGAAAAATGAAAGAAAGGGAAAGCTGAAATAGCGGAGAGCAGATTGCTAGGAAAATTTGAAAACTTTCCAATTTTCGTCCATAAAACAAAAACCTTCAAAATTGACGCTCCGCTGATATCAGTCCAGAAGAAAATAATCAAATCGTTATATAACCTAAATGGAAGAGAACTTCCATCAAGTCGCATATTCAGTGGAATGGGCGGAGGGTTCAGCATAATATTTGAAATTGGAGTTGCTGACGGGGCAAACTTCAATTATCTAGACGAAACTGAACTGAAACGCTATTTAAACTACCTTAAGAATGAAAGCTTTAAGGTTCTGGATTTCTTCCTTGTGAACCGCTATTACACGACCGATGATGAAAAGCGGAGGAAACCGTTGAAGTTTGATTATCAGATGATGCGTCTAGAATTTTCAAACGACAAGCTCACAATAAAGATTTATCATGAAAGAGGCCCCAGAAGAATACAGCTTGAAGAACTGATTGATTTTTTCGCCAGCCAATTTCTATAAGACTATTTTCTAAGCCGCTTCATAACTATTTCAAGTATTTCTCGCTCTATCTCCTCTATTGGGCGGTTTCCATCAACAAGCAGAAGCATTCCCTCTTTAACTAATCTTAAATAGACATTTCTTACCCTTCTCTGGTTCTCTAAAGTTTCCATTACTGAACGTTTCCGCTTTAAACGCTTTATTACCACTTCGGCTGGCACATCCAGGTATATGGCTAAATCTGGCTTGATAGCCCATCTGTTAATTTCTTCTATCCACGCTGGATCTAGGCCTGCGGCGCCTTGATATGCAATTGAAGAGTAAAGATAGCGGTCGGAGACTACTATCTTTTCCTTCTCTAGCGCCGGCTTAATTTCTTTTTCAACATGTTCTAGCCTGTCAAGCGCAAAAAGCAGCGCTTCGACTACAGCTGGAACCCGCTCGTTTCCATAAAGAATTTTCTGCCTTAAAATTTGGCCAAAGAATCCCTTGGTTGGTTCACTGGTGTAAACTGCTTCGTATCCCCTCTCATTTAGATTCTTGACAAGAAGCTTAGCCTGAGTTGTTTTTCCGCTTGCATCTATTCCTTCTATACAGATGAGCATTCCCTTTCTCATTGATTTTCCAGCCATGCAATTAATAGTCTGAAGTTTTTAAATATAATATGCGTCTATGCTAGTTTACGGAGAAATTGGGCTATGCCGAAAAAGTACTGGGGCGAAATTAAAGATCCAATTTATGGCTACATTTACATAACGGAGCCTGAAAAGGAAATTATTGATTCCTTTCCGGTTCAGCGCCTAAGAAGGCTTAGGCAGCTTGCAGGCGCAGAATTTGTTTATCCAGCCGCCAACCACACAAGATTTGAGCATTCACTCGGCGTCCTATACTTGGCTGGAAGACTTGTTGAAAACTCCAATCTTTCTGGATATATAGACAAAGATGAGGTTGAGATGGTTAAGCTTGCTGCTTTGCTGCATGATGTTGGGCACGGCCCCTTCTCGCATGTATTTGAACATCTACTTTCAAAATTTATGGACAAAACCCACGAGGACATGACTTACTGGATAATTAGGGAGTCGGAAATCGCAGATAAACTTGAAAAGTATGGATTTACAGCCGATGAAGTCGCCAGGTTGGCTGTCGGCAGACTCAAGAGGAAGGGTAAAGCCTTTCTCGACCAGATTATCCGCAGCGGCGTCGATGTTGACAAGCTTGACTTTATTGTGCGAGACACCTATCATACTGGCGCAGAGTACGGCTATGTCGACATTTTTCGGCTAATTCACACACTTGACGTTTTAGATGAGAACTTGGCAGTTAACATAGGTGCTCTTTCAGCCCTAGAATCCTTCATAATCGCCAGAATAGAATCTTTTCGCAGCATATACTTCCATAGGGTAAGTCGAGCTGCGCAGATGATGATGGCTTTGGCTATGGAAAAGGCGAAGGATGAGCTTGGCTTAATCAGCTTCAAAACTCCAGAGGAATACTTATCCTTTAACGATTATACTGTTTGGGCCATGCTAAAACAATGCAAGGAGTCTAGGCAGATAATAGAAAACTTAGAACGGAGAAAGCTTCTGAAATGCGCCTTTGAACAAACCTTCTACGAAAAGGATAGGGCAATTTCAAGAATTTTCGAATTTGAAGAGATTAGAAATCAAATAAAAAATGAAATTGCACAAAGAGCCAGAGTAGACCCAGAAAAGATAATAATTGATGTCCCAACTCTGCCTTCTGTTCCATATCGCCACTCAGTCCTAATGGAACCAATGGAAATTCCAGTCTTCCAAAAAACCAAAGAAGGAGAGAAAATTCCGAAGAGGCTAAGCGAAATCTCAAAAATATTCGACATATTAAAGGGCTTCATGAACATTATCCGCGTATACACTGAGCAGCCTTACCGCGAAAAGGTTGGAGAAGCCGCAGCTGAAATTCTCGGCGGAACCCCCTATTCGGCAAGAATATCCTTCTAAGTGAGTAATCATGAAAATTCTTAGGGGGAGAGTAATAGTTTCAGACGGCACCTTCCGAGGAGAAGCCCTAGTATCAAAGAAGCCAATCAGCTTTTTAGGAGGAGTCGACCCTAACACCGGCGTAATCATCGAGAAAAATCACGACTTAAAGGGAAAATGCATAAAGGGCAAGATTCTATGCTTTCCCCATGGACATGGCTCAACGGTTGGAAGCTACGTAATGTATGCCTTAGCCAAAAATAATATGGCTCCGAAAGCCATAATAAACGAAAAAGCCGATCCAGTAGTGGTTGTAGGCGCAGTTCTCGCGAGAATTCCAATGATTGACCAAGTAAACATTGAAGAAATAGAGACCGGAGCTATACTTGAGATAAACTGTAAAGAAGGCTGCATAAAAGTTCTAGGAGAGTAATTCATGCATCTAACTCGCCAAGAAGAACTTATGCTTGACGGCGAATACGGCTGGGCATGCCAAATCTGCATGCAAATTCTAGTTAAGTTAGGGGAACTCTACGGTGCTACAAGATTGATTCCAGTAAGCTCCGCACACATTTCCGGAGTCTCCTACAAAACTGTCGGCGACGCAGCAATAGATTTTCTGAAGGAAATAGCGGAAAAGGGGGCGAAAACGAAGACTTTCTCAACGTTGAATCCTTCAAGCATAGATAAACATCTAATCAATAGGCTTCCAAAAAGCTTAGTAGAAAAACAAGTTGAAATACTAGAGTTGTACAAGAGAATAGGCACAGTCTCCTCGCTTTCCTGCACTCCCTACTATGAATATGTACCTGCCAGAAATTCCAATTTGGCATGGGCGGAATCCTCTGCAGTGGTCTACGCAAACTCCGTTTTGGAAGCTTGGACTAATCGGGAAGGGGCGCCTTCAGCCTTGGCTTCAGCCATAATCGGTAAAACTCCCAACTATGGAGTTCATCAACCGGAGAATAGGAAGCCAAACATAATGATTGATGTTCTATTTCAGCCTAGAAACGAGGTTGAGTATGGCGCCTTAGGCTATTATGTTGGCGGAATAGTTAAGGATAAAATTCCAGTCGTCAAAGGATTAAGAAAAGCCACACTTGACGAACTCAAGCAGTTCGGTGCAGCCCTAGCTTCAAGTGGAATGGCAAGCATGTTCCATTATAAAAGAGAGCCAGAAAACATTAAGGAATTAGAAGTTGTGGCTGTTGAGAGAAAAGAAGTTGAAGCTACAATTGAAAGGCTTTCATCTTCAAAATTTAAGCCAGACATGATATTCATTGGCTGTCCTCACTGTTCACTGCAAGAAATTGAAAAGCTAGCCAGCCTCATTCAAGGCAAAAAATTAAAGAATAAAATCGAATTCTGGATTTGCGCCTCAAAATACATCAAAAACAAAGCGAAAGAATACATTAAAATAATTGAAAGTTCGGGAGCTAAAGTTTTAACGGATACCTGCGCGGTTGTAACGTGGACAGACAAGCTTGGAATAAAGAAGATAGCCACCAACTCGGTTAAGGCTGCGCATTATTTGCCAACCATGAACAATGCAGAGGTTCTCTTGGCCTCTATGGAAGAATGCGTCAAAATCGCCTATGAATAGCTCTTTTCAAGTTTGCAAGTCGCTTCCTAACCTTCAGATATGTTCTTTCTGGAATTGCCAGTAGACCTAAAACCAAAATGAAGGTTACCAACGAGATTTTAAAGCCTAAATCAACATAGTCTTGGCCGATAAAACGCACAGTTAAGTTAAACTCTCCAGTCCTATTTATAAAAAAGCCGTTTACAATGTGGTAGAGATTTACTGGCTTAACTTCTGTTCCATCATCAAGTATGGCTCTCCATAATGGATGATAAGCATCTGAAAAGACTAGAATGAAGGGTTCTTCAGCCTTAACATGCACCCTATACTCACAGGGATTTAACTTCTCAAAATTAACCGTGGGCTTTTCAAAGCTTCCTTGAAACAATTCTCCTAGAGAATTAAGCTGTTTCCCATTCTTTGTTGAAGCTACGGCTATGAGATCAAGTTCTACATATCCTTCAGCACCTACTCCAATTTCATGCGCGCCTTGACTCAAGTAGACACTGCCTAAGTTTAGCCACTCGAAACCTTGATTTTCCGCGTAACATGAAGCATTAAGAACCTTGTCATCCACCAGCAAGCGTAGAACACCGCATTCTGGGCCTTTCAGAACCCTAGCGAAAAACTGGTAGCTGCCCTCTCTTGGTATGTAAAGTTCAGTTTTTTCGGTTGCTGCTTCCTCTGGATAAATTAAATAGTCATTATAAGGATGTTTTTTGTAGTTCCATTTAGAGCATGGATCTTCTAGAAAGTTAATTTCAGCTTCGAGCAAATATACAATGGGAGTCTCGCTTTCTTTTATTGCCTTAAGAACTTTGCTTTTCTGTTCTTGGAATTTTGAGGTTTCAATTATTGCTATCGAATCTATATCATTATAGCCTTTCCCATCATTTCTGATAGTGATTATGTGGTCGCCTTTTCTGAGATTTAGATTTGTTAAGTTAATCCATTCCGGCTCTGACCAAAATTTTGCTTCAGGTTTAACTTCAGTTTGGAATAAATCATCCACAGTTACCGTTAGCTTTCCCCTGCTAGGCGCAAATCCTAAGCGTATCCAAATAGTGTAGTTTCCATCCCTTTCTACTTTAAATGGAATCTTAACTGTGTTAACGCCGTTTGTTGTAAGGGTGTCACCCCAATAAACAAAGCTTCCTACAGTTCGCCATGACGGCCACTTCACCCAGTATTTTGTGTAATTTAGGCTTTTAAACCCATAATCTGACGCGTCAATGATGGAATCTTTCATTGTAAGCATAACTAGCTCAAGCGGGTCACTGTTAACAAAAATTAAGGAACCAGAATTCCTAAACAGATTTTCTTCTAAGAGCTTATAGTTTCTATCCGCGAAGAAGAGGGCGTTCTCCGTAAAGTTAAAATCATCTATTTTGGCTAATGAAAGGAACGATTCTAGCCCGCCAACTACAACAGAGTAATTTTCCGCTGCAAAAAATCTCGGTGTATAAAATTTATTTCTTAAAATTAGAGAGTTCGAGCAGTTGTATGCTATTTCTCCCCCTTCTTGATTTATAAAGAATGTGCGTATTTTTTCGCTGGCATAGCGTGGAACCACAATATACTTGTAGTTGAAGGTTCCTAAGACTTCAAATAAATGATCAGTTAATTCTTCGCGGGCAACTTTAAACCTTAAAAAGTCAACAAACCATCTTGAATGAAAGTCCCATCCTCCATTTTGTAGTACAGGTTTGTCATGGATAAACGAGCTGTCAGATCCTATGTCATGCCACCAGCCAACTTCAGTTAACATTCCGGAAAAAGCGAAATCTGTTTCAGCTTCGAGGCCTAACCATTCTCCCGGGCTATTATTAACAGTTACAATTTTAAACTCGCCACTTTCATTAGAAACCCAATAGTACGGGGCGACATAGCTTTTTAGAAGGCTGAAAACTTGTAGTCCACTGCCAAAAAGAAAGGCACATGAAATGAATCCGGAAACAAAAACAATCAGTATCAGAAAAATGCTGATGACTCTGAAAAAATTACGGATTTTCTTTACATTAAGGCTTGTTGACCCAAAAAGTAAATTAGAGCTTTTAAAACTATGCTTTTTCTCAATTTCTTTGTTTTTTCTTGTTTGAGAATTATGAGAGGTCGTTGAAGACTTATTCTCTGATAGGTAGTCACTGAGTAGGGATATGAGATTTGAGACAAAATAGGAGTGAGCTAAAGCAGCTATTACTATCCATCTGCTTGCCGCTCTGAAAACGGCAAAGTGGGGAACGTTAAACCATGCCCAAATGAAAATTTCTCCAAAATATGAATAGGGTCCCATAGCAATTATTATTGAAATAAACGCGGCAATTGCAAAGAAAACAGCGTAACGGTTCAGCCTAAAAATTAATGTGGCCAGTATAGCTAGACTAAAAATGAAAGATAGTAATGTGTAGATTGGGAAGTTTCTGAGAGTTAGGTCATAGTAGATGTTGGGAATTAAATTTACATATCCCCAATTTTCAACAGCTCTTAAAACAAATGCATCTGTAACATTTTTGTAGCTTATACGGTAGCAATCTTCGATGAAATAGGCATATTCCGCAGAAAAATAAGGCGCATTAATACTTGAAATAAACGGAATTGTGAAAAAGGCTGATAAAAGAAAAGTGGCTGTCACAGAAATTATCATAACTTTTAACGCTTTTTTGATACGTAAACTAAATTTTTCTTTACTTGACGGATAAAATAGGTACACAATTAAAAACAGCGTCAAGGCTGTTCCGTAAATGACTACGCATTCTAAATGAAATCCAGTTAGTAGAAAGGATAGGCAAAGCGAAAGCAGTAATGAATGTTTAATCTTTCCAGTTTCTAGTGCCTTGTCGAAAACTAGAAAAATCAGCGGAAAAACTGCGTAGCTTATCAGTATTGCCAGATGGGCTTCTGTCAGCTGCGAAGCCACCCACTGATTCAATGTATAGACGAGAGCTGCTGAAAGCGAAGCCAAATTATTTCGAGTATACCTGAAAGCGAACATGTAGGCTGAGAATCCAGCAAATATGAAGGATAGGAACATTACAAGTTTTATCAGGAACGCTGGGTCACCGAGGAAAAAGTAGAGAATCATATAGAACAGGTCAACTATGTATATGTTTTCTGGAAAACCAAACGAGTGAAGCCTCCACGTATAGGCCCATCTAAAGTCGTGGCCGAAAAGATAGGCACGAGAAATCCATCCTAGAATGTCCCCGCCAGCCGGCCAGTAGCTGCTAAATAGAAAGTTTCTGAAAATTGCCAGTCCTATGAGGGTTATTATGCCGAAATCAATTATTAATCTGACTTTCCTTGACTTCAAGGCTTTCCATAAGAATATTGAGGCTTCATTTGTCTTCATGCATGTTATCTCCGATATGTTTGTTTTCAGACCTAAAACTGGCTTCACGACATGAGTATATAAAATATTGTTCGAAAATCGAGTAAATTGAAAACGCCAAGAGAAGGGATAAATTTATTCGAAAGTAATAAACTATTCATAACGCCTTGGAGCTCCGGTAGTATAGCCCGGCCAAGTATTCCGGCCTTTCGAGCCGGAGACCCGGGTTCAAATCCCGGCCGGAGCACCAATAATAGAAAATATTAGAAGCGTAGGCTAGGAACTTTCTAAGGTGAGTTAAACCATTTTGGTGGAGAACATGAACACGATTAAGGTTAGGGCTTTTCTTGATGGAGATGAAAAATTAATTGCTCACATTCACAATATGGCTTTTAAAGAATGGATTGAATCTTTGGGTAAGGAATATGATTATCGTTATATAACACCTAAAGATGTGCTAGCGTGGATTAAGGAAAATCATTCAAAGCATAAATCTTTATGGATTGCAGAGATAGATGGTGAAGCGGCTGGATATACGCATTGTCATCTTGAGGAAATACGTGGAAAAAAGGTTTTCAAGGAGCTTCTCTTCGTTCACACAAGTCGTGATATGGGACAGAGCAAAATCGCAGTTATTCCAAAGTACAGATGTCGAGGAGTGGCGAAAGCTCTTATTCAAAAGTGTCTCGAGTATTTTAAACACTTAGGCGCAAACTTGGCTGCAGTCGTAACTTACAGTGATAACAAAATTGCAAAAAAGCTCTTACAGCAAATGGGTTTCGTTCACCAAGAACTCTTTTACTACAAGCCATATTCAGACAAGAAACCATGGCGATACGACACCGTATACGCTGAACTATATCTAAACAATCCCGTAAAGCCTCCTCTCAAACTTAATCAAGACATAGAGATAAGACAGGCGAGAGAAGAAGACGCTAATGATATAGCTGAAGTGTTCAGGAAAAGTGCTCCTTGGTCTCCTTTTGGACCTAACGCTTCAGCAGACAAAATTCTCCAGCACTATTTAAAAAGCACATGTTACGAAATCATTCTTGTAGCAGAATACGATGGAAAAGTCGTCGGTGTCATGGATTTCAACAGTGACACCAATCGCTTAGGAATCCCAGGAGTATTGCCAGAATATCGAAAAAGGGGAATTGGTTACACCCTTTTCTATCACCTTCTAAAATACCTACAAGAAAAAGGGTTTTCAAAAGTCATAGCAGACACAGGAGTAATCCTTTCAGATGCGATAAGGATGTATACCCAGTTTGGCTTCAAAATAATCAGAAGACAACAGGCTTGGATCAAAATACTTCAATAACTATAACGGTTACCGTAAGAAAAGATAAGCCTAAACCGAAGATTTAAATCGATATTTAAACCTATACCGGA
>CAYXFE010000013.1:0-12384 GCA_964464195.1 uncultured Candidatus Bathyarchaeia archaeon | reverse complement strand
CCCTCCTTCATTGAGCTGTCCGCCCTCGGAATCTGCCTAGCAAGTGAAAGTAGAAGCCCTATGGTTAGTTCGGCTACGGCTATTGCCGGAGCCTCAGGAGTGTTAAGAACCTTTACTCCCTTCTCTTTGGCAGCCTCAACGTCTATGTTGTCTATGCCCGCTCCGGCTCTACCAACAACCTTCAGTTTCTCTCCAGCCTCAATAATCTCCCTTGTCACCTTTGTTCTGCTCCTAACAACTAAAACGTCATAATCCCTAACCTTTTCCTTCAATTCTTCATAGGAAATTTCTGGACTAATGTCAACCTGAAATCCTGCATCCTTAAGAATCTTTATTCCATCTTCATGAATCGGGTCGCATACGAGAACTTTCATTATTCTTCGTCTCCAGCGGAGCTTATTTATTATTTTGAGTATATAAGCTAACTTGGAAGTTTAAAACCTTGATGGTTGGGATAGTTGGAAAACCGAATGTTGGAAAATCCACATTCTTCAGCGCCGCAACCCTCGCCCCAGCGGAAATAGCCAACTATCCATTTACAACAATCAAACCCAACCGAGGAATAGGATATGTGAGAACTCCATGCGTATGCAAAGAATTCAATGTAAAAGACAATCCAGTCAATTCCCTATGCATAAATGGAACCCGCTTAATACCAGTCGAACTAATAGACTGCGCCGGACTCGTGCCGGGAGCATGGCAGGGAAGAGGGCTAGGAAATCAGTTTCTAGACGAAATTAGAAAAGCAGACGCGCTAATTCACGTAGTTGACGCTTCAGGCGGAACAGACATAGAAGGAAGACCATGCAAACCTGGAAGCCATGACCCCATCGAGGATATACGCTTCCTAGAAGTTGAAATAACCATGTGGATGGCCAACATTCTAAAGCGTGACTGGCCAAAAATTGCAAGAAGAGTTGAAAGCGACGCCTCAACAAGCCTACTTGACGTGCTCGAAGAAAGATTAAGCGGGCTACAAATAAAGAGAACACAAATCTTCGAGGCCATAAGAGAAACTGAACTTAACCCAGAAAAGCCAACCGCATGGTCTGATGATGAATTCATAAAGTTCGTAGACGCTCTAAGGAGGATAGCGAAGCCGATGCTGATAGCCGCAAACAAGATAGATATTCCTCCAGCAGAGGAAAATCTTGAACGCATAAAGGAGCTCGGCTATCTTGTTGTTCCATGCTGCGCCGAAGCTGAACTCGCCCTAAGAAGAGCCAACGAAAAGGGCCTAATAGAATACACGCCTGGAGACTGCAACTTTAAAATTTTACAACCAGAAAAACTAACCAGCAGCCAAATGCAAGCTCTAAAAACAGTAAGGGAAAAAATACTTCTGAAATACGGCTCAACCGGAATTCAAGATGCAATAAATCTAGCCTTCTTTAAGCTCCTAAACATGATAGTAGTATATCCAGTAGAGGATGTCGAACACTTGACAGACCATAAAGGAAATGTTCTCCCAGACGCCTATCTAGTTCCATACGGAACAACAGCACGCGAATTCGCCTACATGATTCACAGCGAACTCGGCGAAACATTCATCTACGCAATTGAAGCGAGAGAGAAAAAAAGAGTGGGCGAAAACTACATTCTAAAAGATAGAGACGTAATCTCCATAGTTAGCGCAAAGAAAAGAGCCTAAATCCACACAATTATTGACCGAATCTTCTCTTTCTTCTCTGAAAAGTCCTAATAGCCCTAAGTAAATCTATTTTACGGAAATCCGGCCAGTATACGTCTAGAAAACAGAGCTCGCTGTAGGCTGACTGCCACAGCAAGAATCCGCTCAACCTCTCCTCACCGGAAGTTCTAATAATCAAGTCTGGATCCTGCTTTGGCAAATGCGATGTATAAAGAAATTTTTCAAAAAGTTTCTCATCAATTTGTTTAGGGTCAAGTTCTCTCCTTTCTACTTTCTCAGCTATCTTTCTCGCAGCGTCAACTATTTCAGCTCTTCCACCATAGGCTATAGCAATATTTAGAAAATGCTCGTCATAATTTCTCGTCGCTTCTTCAACCTCTTCAATTAACTTTACAAGAGATTTGGGCAATAAACTTTTTTTACCAATAACTTTAACCTTAACCTTGTTTTCATAAATTCTCTTGTCAGTTAGAAGCTTCTTCAGTTTCTCCTCAAATATTCTCATCAATTCTTCAACTTCTTTTCTCGGCCTCCTAAAATTTTCAGTAGAAAAAGCATAAAGCGTTATGGATTTTACACCTACTTCAAGACACCAATCCAAAAGATCCTCAACTTTCTTTGCACCTTCCTTGTGGCCCATCCAAGGATTCAGCGAACGCTCCAATGCCCATCTCCTGTTTCCATCAAGAATAACCGCTATATGCTCAGGTTTCGTGCCATTCTTAACTTGATACCAAAGCCATTTCTCATATAGCTTGTAGATACCTAGAGTCGCCAGCAACTTTCTCAGCATATTTTCTCACTACATATTTATCCATACACTGTTTCTTATACACTTTGTTAAGAAGATTTCCAATGTTGCTCTTAAAATTTGCCCGAAACCGCATATTTCAGTCTTCTGATGCCTCCACTTTTTCAAATTCTTCAGCTTCTTTTCCTTTGAAGAAATCCGAATATTTTCTATGAATTACAAATATTATCAGAAAAGACGCTATTGCCAGAAGAATGCCGATAAAAATTGAAAGCGCCAACCCTGTAGGGAACAACTCCTCCGGATAAATTAAAACCTGTGAAGTTTGCTCAAGGATTTGCGAAGACCATGCGATCACAACTATCATAGCTGCTGTACGCAATAATCTAATATCACGCTCAAAATACCATCGTATCGCTCTACCAGTCAGAATAACGCAAACTCCAACTATTATAAGGAAGACTGATCCTTTAATGAACCATCCAATAAGTTGCGGGAGGGCCTCAATAAAGGCGCCAACATCAGGTATTTTTCCTACATTTCCAATGGCAAGATTTACCCCTTGGTAGATTCCAACTCCTATGGAAAGAAATCCGACGACCGCCGTAAAGCCTGCAATTTGAATGGGGAATGGAGGCGGCGAATACTCCCTTATTGCAATATACAGTTTTTTGGCGAGTTTATCTATTCCAAATCCTCTTACTAGCAGTATTGAGCCGAAAATCAGTAGAAAAGCTATCCAAAAGTGCATTAAAAGATTAAGCGCCCAGAGAAAGCCTACCAAAACCAAAAGAATTCCTGGAAGCCCAAGAAATATCTTTGAATATCTTGGATCTTCCCATAAGGTTCTCAAGTATTTCATGAATAGCATGGCTGTCTCTTCTATTGACTTGCTATGCTTTACTATTACTCGTCTAACTGAGGAGACGGGTATCCTTGACTCTATTAGGGGAAGAACCATCTCGTCGGCTATTCCGTCTGTTACGAGTATCACTTCGTTTGCTGGAAACTTGGCTAGAACCTCGTTTAATTCAGCTACTATTTTTCTGTCGGCTCCTACCCCACCGATTTCTGTACCTGAAATCGTTGCAACTTGAAATTTTTCATGCGCCGTTTTTTTCTGTTCTAGGCTATCATATATCCTCACGGCTTCAAACATAGCGTTTGCATCTGCTTCTTCCGGATCTTTCAATGCCAATGCTACTGCAGCGTCAAGATTCTCTTTTCTTCCAATTATTGGGGTTTTTATTCCTGTTTTTGCCTCTATATCGCCATCTCTGTCGACGCATAAAATTAGTATTCTTTCCTCGCTTGCTTCTTCTCCCATGACGTTTCTCCTATTGCTAGAACTTTCTATTATAATTATCCAATTGGCTTCTTTTATTTTTCCCTAGATGACACCTTTCTCAGCTAAGAGTTTGAATTCTTCCCAAGTAAGTTTTTCTCCTTTCTTTAACTTCTCTTTTGCTCTTTCTTCGATTGACTTCATAACCTTTTCTTTAGCTTCGGCTTCTTCTTTCTCTTTTATTTCCCTTAATCTACTCTTTATCTCCTTTATTTTCTCATACAACTTCGATATTTCGTCATTCTTATCTTTAATTTTTATTTTGAACTTCAAGAATTCTTCATGTGCCCTATCAGCCTTCTTTTTGATTTCTCCTATTTTGCCGGCTAGATTCAGTATTTTTTCATGGATTTCTCTGCTTCTTTCAACTGTTTCTGTCATTTTTTCATGAGTTGCTTGAGCATTTGCTTCCAAGGCTTTGATTTCGGCTTTTAACTCAACTATTTTCTGGTTTAATTCGTTAATTTTCTCCTGAATTTTCAATTGAGAATGAAGTTTCTTTAATTTCTCAATTATTGGCTTCTCCTCTTCAGCGGTCAATGGAGTTGTTTGAAGTTTCCATTCGATTTTCTCTATTTCTTCTTTAAGCGCTTTTATGCTTTTTTTGACTCTCTTTTTGTTTAATTCCGTTATTTCCTTCCTTAATTTGACAACTTCATTTACTTTCTCTCTTCTTGTTTTTCTATAGTTGTTTCTTTTTTCCTTTAATTCTTTGACCTTTCGATTTGTTTCTGTTCTTTGCTTCTTTAAGTCAGCTATTTCTTTTCTAATTTTTCTGATTTCTTCATTAAGATTGTCTCTTTCACTTTTCCATTTTTCGGCTTCTTCTCTTAATTTTTCTCTTTCGGCTTTTATTTCATTTATTTTGGCGTGAAGTTCATCTAATCTTTTTTTGAGTTCTTTTTGGTTTTTATTCATTTGTTATTCTTCACGGCTCCTTCGATTATTCTATGTATTAGCTCCTGTCCCTCCTTGGTTGTAAAGAGCGGAAGATTCCAGTTCTCAACTATTCTTTTTCTTTCTACAGTTATTCCTCTTACTTCTTTTTCATAGGCTTCTCTGTAAATCATTATTCCTCTTCTTTGCCAGACTGGAGTCTCGGATGTATTTATTCCATGTTTGAATAAAAGCTCGTGGATTTGTTTCGACTTTAGTCTCTCCAGTTTTTTAGCTGCTTCTCTGGGGGAGTGCCCCAACCTTCGGAGAAGCCAATATGCGTAGGCATTGTTATGATTTCTCCAGCCATTACGTTGTCTCCAGATAAGATAATCCATTAGATTTTTATCTGAAAGAATGACTACTCGGCAATCGAAGCATGCAATCGCTTCCTTTCCAAAGATTTTCCTTGCATTTAGGCTAAATGATGCCGAAATTAAACCGGCTAATACAGAGTTTATTTTTTCGATTCTACCGTTAAATGGGTAGTTTTTTACAAAAAGAAGGTTTATTTCATCACTTATAATGTAGGCGAGTGAAGGATTAAAATTCCTCAATACATGCGTGCAGGCGGTAACCAGACATTTCGCAATTCTTGAGTCAAATGGTTTTTCTGCCCCAAGTTTTTCACAAAGAGACTTAAATTTCCATCCGTCCAGCCTAACAGCGAAAGGGATGTTTTTTGGGACTTTAAGCTGCGAGTAGACCTCATTTTCAGCAAGTTCATTATTCAAGTATGATTCTTGCATCGACCGTTTTTGCTCCGCTTTTGTAAACCATTATTGGATTCAAATCCAGCTCCTTAATTTCCTGATGCTCCATCACAAGTTTTGAAGTGTTTACCAAGATTTTTGTTATGGCTTCTATATCTGCTGGCGGGGCCCCTCTGAAGCCCTTTAAGATTGGATAAGCCTTAATTTCGCTTATCATCTCTTTGGCATCTTCCTCGGTTATTGGGGCTATTCTAAAGGTTACATCTTTCAAAACTTCGACGAATATCCCGCCGAGTCCAAACATTATGGTTGGTCCAAACTGCGGATCTTTAATTGCTCCCACTATCACCTCGGTTGACGGCGGCGCCATCTCCTGAACGTTTACTCCCAAGATTCTTGCGTTTGGTTTATGTTTCCTTACATTTTCAATTATTTGATTGTAGGCATTTTTTACCTCTTCTGCCGATTTTAAATTCAATATTACTCCGCCTACATCAAATTTGTGAATAATATCAGGTGAGACTATTTTTAAAACTACGGGATAGCCTATTTCCTCTGCAAACTTAACCGCCTCCTCTACAGAAGTGGCTACCTTAAACTTTGTTACTGGGATTCCGTATTTTTGGCATATAGCCTTAGCTTCATGTTCAAGAAGAAACTTCCTTCCCTCTTTGAGTGCTTGAGCAATTATTTCAGACAACTTGATAATACCTCCTTTGAATAACAAGATTTCAACGTGGATATATTAAAAGTTAGCTGAAATCTCCCGCCATTTTGTTGAAGAATTTCGCAATTATATGAATAGGTCCTTTTCCCGTGGACGAATTAGCTCCGTAGCCCTAGCTTCCTCAGACCTCGGATATCTATACCCCCTTATAATTGCCGCTGGAATCCCTTCATTCGCCTGCCCCATGACCAGCTCAGCGGCTGAAGCCAACTCATCCGCAATCGCTGTTCGCTTCACCCTTAATGTATATCCGAAAAGATCCTTTTCCCCTCGCCTATCTCTTATCGGTTTTATTCCAGCGACTCCTATGGCGATATTTATTTCTCCTTCCCTTAAAGGTCTGCCATGTGTATCCGAAATTATGACGGCGACATCTCTTCCGGTTATCCTTTTTATTTCTTCTCTTATCTTTTGGGCTGAATCATCCGGGTTTTTTGGCAGCAGAGCGACGTTATTTTGGCCTGGAACATTTGACTTGTCTACTCCGGAGTTTGCGCATATAAGTCCATGTTTGGTTTTTGTGATGAGTTTTCCGTCTCCCATTCTTATGATGCCCCTCGATTCTCTAAGAATAACCTCGACCAGTCTTGGATCTTTGTTTAATTCCTCTGCTAGCTGCGCAGCGAATGGAGACGGCTCAACTCTGTTGAGATCAACTACTCTTCCTTCAGCTCTTGAAACAACTATGTGAGATACAACTATTATGTCTCCATCCTGTATGGGGGTTCCTTGCTTTTCCGCCGCTTGACATATTAGTTCGGCTAGATTGTCTCCAGCCTTTATGATGGGTAATCCTCTTACTCCGATTATCTGAACAATATTATTCATGAAGCTTTCACGCTGCTTGTAAAATCTTGGAGCTTCCTTTTATAATTTGGGTGTTAAGTCATCAAGTTGAAAGTTAACAAAATTCTGTAGAAATAAAGAAGAAAGAGGGGATGCTATCTAAATTTTTGTAGTTTTTTCAGCATTTCAATGTCTCCTTCGTGGTCTCCGGCGCATGTTGCAATTATGCCGTCAACTATTCCCTCAAGTTTTTCCACATACTCTTCAACGTGCTCCATGGTGGTTGTGACTGGCCATCCAATCATCTTTACGATTTCAGCATTTCTAGGAGTTCCCACTAGGAAGTAAGAGTAGATTGGCTTATTCAATCGTCTGCATTCTGCCGCTATCTGCTCTAGAATTGGGAATGTTTTATCTTCAAGTCTCATGAAGAAGGCGAAGTCCCAAGCATCTTTTACTCGCTTAATGCTATCCTCGACTGACCGGCGCGCCGTAAGCAAACAGCCCAGCTTAACCCTTTTTAGACGCACCTCTGTACGTAGGAAATCCCTCGCCTCCTCAGAGGACTTCAGCATCTTTATAGGCTCTCCATATTTTGGAACATCTCCCATAGTCAGCACCAGTCCGTCGACGCCCACAGCATCCGCCGCTAAAGCTAAGCCTCCTACCTCGACTGGACCTTTATAATGCAATATAAATATCGGTATCACTATTTTGTCTGGATACTTAGTTTTGAGAACGCAGCTTACGGCTGTTCCGCTTGGAGCCGGTATGCCAGCGGCGCTGTCGGTAACATTCCATCCGTCGACTAAATCTTTGACTTCCTCGGCGAACTTCAGAAATTTCCTTGTCGGTACAAACTCATGCAATATCTTCATTTTAGGTCCCGAATGAGAATAACGACTAACATTAAAAAACCTTTTGCGTACTTAAGAGAGAAGGGCTTTAAACATAAAAGATAAAAAGGTTGAAACTTAAATCAAACTGTAAACTATCTTGTGATTCTATGTCTACATGCCAGCGTAATCGGTGAAAGCTTCATGGTTGCCCTAAGTAAGGAAATTCAACGTAGAATACCGAGACTCGTTATGAGCCTAGTTATGGCGCTTATCTTCTGGATTCTAAACACATATGTTCCGCCAACCCTAGGAGGGCAAATGATCCCGGGCATAAACTATCCCGCCAGCCAAATTTTCTGGCTAATAACAATTATCATAATGATAATGTTTCTTGCAAGAGCCCTTTCTGACGTTTTTTTCCTAGGAGATCTGCTCACCGATATCGTAGTAAAGAGACTTGGAATTAAGGAGGAACGTTCGCCAAAAAGAGCGCTAAGAGACATAATCTACATCATAGCAATACTCCTCGTAGCGGCGGCCACAATTCCCATCCTAAACAGCATAGAAAGAAGCGGAATTCTCTCGACAGCCGTCATCTACATTACACTAGCACTAATAATAATACTAATCTACGACATTGGAAGAATAATCTACAAAATAATCGAGAAGAAAGCCGAAACACTTGCCGAGAAATTGGCAAAGGTCGCCGAAGAGGAAGGCGGGAATAAAGCCAAATGAACGGAGCCGCAATAATCCTCCTGCTAGTATATCTACTTACTATCCTTTTAGCAGCTACAGAAATAGTTCCGCTTTCGATGAGCGCGCTAATAGGTGCATTACTAACCGTATGGTTTGGAATCCAATATGCGGGACTCACTCCGCAACAACTCATAAATCCCAATGACATGTTTCCCATATTAGGATTAATTGTTGGCACCATGATAGTTGTTGAAGTTGCCCGTAAAAGCGACGTATTTCATTTTGGAGCCCTTTACGCTATAAAACTTTCCGGAGGAAATCCCGCAAGGCTTTTTGTCGCAATATGTATTATTTCCGCGGCAGCATCTCTTTTTCTGAGCGACTCTACAGCAATGCTTCTTATGGCTGCGGCTATAGTTGCCATAGCAAAGCTGCTGCAGTATGACCCACTACCATACTTTCTGTCCGCTGTAATAATGATTAACTTAGGCGGTACAAGCACGCTTATAGGGTCTGTAAGTAACATGGCTATCGGCGTACAAGCTGGAATGAGCTTCAATGAGTTCCTAATCTACCTTACGCCATGCGAACTTGCACTCTGGGCATTGATGATAATAGTTCTCTATAAAATATTCAAGCCTCGCCTAGGCCAGAAAAGGGAGCTTCCAACGTATGATCCATGGGAGGTAGTCAAAGATAAACGGCGTTTCAGAAGATCATCCTTTGTTCTATTTCTCCTGATCATACTTTTTCTTGTAATGGAAAGATTGGAAATAAGGCCTGGCGTAACAATTGGCCCGGAGATTATAGCATTGGGTTGCGCGGTCTTTGCTCTTACTATAAGCGGATTTGACCCAGCTGAAATTTTTAGAGAGATAGACTGGGAAACAGTGTTCTTTGTAGCTGGCTTCCTCGTCATAGTAAATGGACTGCAAGCTTCAGACGTCCTCGTGGAGGCTTCTAACTTTATATTAAACATTGCAGGAGAAAATGAATTCTTGCTTACAATGATGACTTTATGGTTTAGCGGACTTGCAAGCACGGTAGTGAGTAATATAGCGATAGCTTTAACATTCGCTCCGCTAATAAAAAATATGGAAGCTTCACGAGCCGTGTGGTCGGCACTCGTGCTGGGAACAAACCTCGGCGGCGCCACAACTCCCTTCAGCAGCGCAGCATGCGTAATGGCTGCTGGCGCCCTAAAACGTGAAGGAATCTCATTAAGCTTCGCGGAATTCACAAAAATCGGAGCCATAACATCTCTAATCCAACTCATATTCTCAAGCATCTACCTAATATTAAGGTTTGGTCTGGTGATGTAATTGGAAAAAATAAAGAAATTTTTCAAGTTGAGAAAAAAAAGCGAAGAGGAATATGAAAAGGCCAAGGAGGAATTTGAAAAGGCTCTCGGAAAGCCTACAATCCACTTCAAGGTTGAAATTCCAAAGGGATATGAAGATATGATTCCAGAGTTTATGGAGCTGGAAAAAGACGAGAAATTTAAAGGTAAAATTGAGAAGCTTGTTGAAAGAACTCTCAAGAAGGAGAGAAAGGAAAAAGCGGAAACCAAATCTGAACAGTAAAGGTGACAACCGTAGAAATTTAAACTAGAAAAATTTTCTGAAAAGAAAACTCAAAAACCTTTTAATTCACTCAATGATAAATCTATGGCTACTCTGGAGGAGGGCCTACGACATCCATGGAAGTTATCCTAGAAATACTGAAGGATGGCAAATGGCATTCAATAAAGGAACTCGCAGATAAAACAAAACTTCATGAATTTAAACTTCAAATGATAATCGATTTTCTTGCAAACTTTAACTTTGTTGAGACAAGAAAACAAAGCGGAGAAATAAAACTAACACGGGAATTCCTTAAGATAATTAAAACTGAAAAAATGTCAAGTAGAAATAAACGATTTTAGAATCTTGTAACTTCTCAAGAATTCCTGACCCTTCTCAGTAATCTCATATATGGTAGAAGACTTGCTTCTCTTCACACTTTTGCATCTGAGAAGATTTTTCTCTAAAAGAAGACCAAGATACGATTCCAGTTGACGGAAACTTAAATTGCAATTATACATCAATTGAGTTTTCTTCGCTCCTCCCAGTGAAGCCTTTAATATGTCAGCCACTATGTCTATGCTGTCACGATGTCCCCTTCTGTTTGGAGCCCTTCTCATATTAGCCTAAAACCACCAAAAACTTACAACTTATACGTGAGACCTCTTCTCCCCAGTGAATTTCTTCTTTTCCTCATATTTAAATCTTCTTAAAATTCAAAATTCTCCGAATAAAGAGTCAATTGAGTCATACTATATGCTATTTTGGCTAAAAATTTTATTAAAACTTAAGAATTGCTATAAGCATCTGTTAAATTCGAAATCCCGCTCGGAAATAATAACAAAGGTTATAAACTTTATATTGCAGTATTTTTCAGCAATAAAAAGGGGGAATAGACAAATTTAAGTTAAATTCTTATATATCCTATCCACGTTCGCCTTTTTATCCATAAATATACTTATGCTATTTTCGCCTATTGAGAGTGACAGAAGCTTTGCGACATTTCCTTCTAGAGTTATCTTTTCGGCTTCGCCGAGTTGGAAAGCGTCTACAAGTTTCTCTGCGGCTTCAATTGTCGCTGATGAAAGCATTGCGTAATCTATAATTTTTGTTGGGTCTTTTGCATCTATTGTGGCTGAGCGAGAATTCCTAAGGATATAACCTATCACTTCGGGCATGTCCTTTACGGATTCAAGCCTAGCCTTTAGTACTTCTACTTCCTCATCTTTTTCAGTAGAGAATTCCCTTTTTTCTGGAATTTTCTCCTTTCTTTTTGCAGACTTTTTTCTTGGCATTTTTAAACCTCCTTAGAGATTGCTGGTCTGACTCTTACCAGTTCTCCCTTCTTTATGTCTAGAAGCTCGCAGAGTTTTTCTGGAATTCTTATTATTCCCTTTCCTCTCAACTTTGTGTCTTTTATTGGTTTAACTTTGCATTGAGCCGTTTTTCCTTCGAATGTTTCTATTTCCACCAGATTTATGTTCTTTTTATCTAGCATTTCTGACCATTGAGAAAGAATTTCACTGTCAATTTTTACGGTATCTTGCCTTACCAGCAAACCGCCGAAAGTGTCAACTATCAATTGGTTTGTAGGTGCTGGTGGCATCTCCGGTTCGACTTTTTCCTCGATGGTTGATTCGCTTATCTTCTCTACTGTTTTCTCCTGACTTTCCTCTTTGACGGCTACCTTTTTCTCAAGTATTGGCTTTTTGAGGGGGGCAGGGGCTATCTTTTCAAGAAGTTTCAGAACCGTCGGTATTAAAACTCTGGAAACGGTTTCCAGATACTTCATATCTACATTCTTGCTAGTTACAGTGGCAAGGTAAACTCCTTCTTGGATGTTTGAAATTATTACTTTTCCTTTCTTTGCATCTATAGTTAGTGAGTTTATCCCGCCTACCACATGGGACTTCTGGAATATTTCTTCAAAATCACTAACTATTTTCTCGATGTTACATTCGCCTTTTTGGGCTTCAGCAAGAACTTTACCTTCTTGGTTAAAGATGAATGAGAGTTTTACTTCTGGACAGATATTTCCGATTTCTGTTAACGCATTTTTTAGGGCGAAAGAATATGTCTCCTCATCTATCATTTTTGGCACCTGCATGGAAATTTAAGAAAGGGAACTAGTAGATTTTGAACAGTATCTTCTCTGGTACACCGTCGTTCTCTATCACTATGTATTTTAGGCCTTCAGTATCTCCAAGCTGATCCATCCATTTTAGGGCTTCGCGTGCCTTCTGCAAAGCTAGTAGTCGCTCTTGCTGGCTTCTCACAACTTCTTCGATAGCTGTCAGTTCGTGGAATGGATTGGCGTCTAGCACCACGCTTAGATTGCCGACAGTTATTTCGCCTAAAGTTTCCTGAACAGCCTT
>CAYXFE010000012.1:0-12899 GCA_964464195.1 uncultured Candidatus Bathyarchaeia archaeon | reverse complement strand
AAGTTTGGATCTTGAAGTGTAGATTCAAGTCTTTCTTCTGCCCCTAAAACTACGCCTTCGGGGCATGTAATTCCAACAACTGTGGCTCCTCTATTTACTGTTTCAAGCGCGTATTCAACCTGGAATAATCTGCCATCTGGAGAGAATACCGTGATGGCACGGTCATATGCTCCCGGAGCAGCGAATATTGACAATACATTTCACCTCGAAATCGCTTAATATTCTGCACACTTGATTAGCCAACACAACTAAAAACCTTTTCGTTTACAATGTAAAAGGAGGCTCTATGCTTGAATAAGCCTAATCCTTAATTAGATTCCAAGCAATATCACATTATGTGGGAAGCAATGAATTATGAAATTGTCTGGAAGGCCCTCTCAGACTTGGCGACAGAACTAAAAAGAAGAGGTGAGTCCCTTCCGCCAAGCATAATGAAGGATTTACGCTCTGCAAAAACAATGATAGAAATAATTAAGGCTGACCCTACATGCACAGAATGCATACCAAAAATTGAAGGCTACCTTGACATGGCTGAATCAGCCCTAATTCTACATGTTCAAGAAAGGTTTGGACCAGAACTAGCCGAAAAATGGATGCGGAAAATTGAAACCGTAAGGAAAAAGGCATACGAAGAGGAGATGGAAACCGAAATTAAAGCCTCAAAATTCATTCCCGGAGTGCCAAGAGACAAGGCGTGGATTAGGATTGAAATAACAGATAAGACTCCAAGGGAAATCATCGAAGAAGCTGTAAGAGAGACTGGGCTTTCATGCGATTTTCAAGAAGATAAATACGCACTTGTTTATGGAGAGAAGTTGAAAATAAAGAATTTTGTGAAGTTAATGGCTGAAAAGCTCAGAGAAAGAGAAGCTGGTGAAATGAGAAAAACTGACTAAACTAAGCGCACTTTAATCGAAGTTGTTCTGAAAAGGCTACTGTTTTATATGAAAATTACTTATAGAACAATTTTATAGACTTAAAAGAGAATAGTTTAGGGTTTGCCGCGTCAAATCTTGGGCGGCCGCGCGTATGCCTTACATAAGGAAAATAGAACTTAGGGGATTCAAATCCTTCGCAAAACCCGTAACAATAACCCTCGATAAGGGATTCACGGTTATAACAGGACCTAATGGAAGCGGGAAAACAAACATTTTGGACGCTATTCTTTTTGTGCTTGGAGAGCTAAGCGCAAGGAGAATGCGGGCTGAAAATCTGACAAGCCTAATTTTTCACGGTTCTCCTGAAGCTAAACTTGAGAAGGCTAGGTCAGCAAAGGTCGTAGTTCAATTTGACAACAGAGACGGAAGAATACCCGTAGAAACCGAGACAGTAACTATTTCACGTGAAGTTTTCAGAAATGGACAATGCATCTATAGGCTTAATGGAAGGAAGGTTCCACGCGGCAGAATAATCGACGTGCTTTCAATGGCTGGAATAAGCTTCGGCGGCCACAACGTAATATTGCAGGGCACAATAACTCGTCTAGCAGATATTTCATCTCATGAAAGAAGAAAAATCATTGAGGATTTGATTGGAATAGCCCAATATGATGCTGAAAAGGCTGAAGCTCAAGAAAAGCTTAGAGAAGCCGAAATAGCCATAAGAACAGCCATGGGAAGAATAGATGAAGTCCAAAAAAGAATAGACAGCCTAGAAAGGGAAAGGAACGAGCTTTTAAGATTCAATTTCATCCAGAAAGAAATAAAGAAATTTGAAGCGATGAAGCTCTCCTACGAGGTTAACCAGCTTCAAAAGGAAATTTCTGAAATAGAAAAGCAATTGGAAGAAGTAGGCGGAAAAGTTCAGAAACTAGCGGAAATAAGGGATAAACTTCGAAACGAAAGAAGACTCGCTGAAAGAGAATGGAGAAGATTAAGCTCAGAAATGGTTGAGGAAGGTGGCTCAAGAGTAGTCCGCGTACAAATAAAGATTGGAGAGCTAAGATCAAAAATAACCGAGTTAAACACAAAGATTGGAGCTGGAAATGCAAGCCTAGAAGGCCTAAGAAAGGTTAGGGAAAATCACCTAATGCAGCTTGAGAATATGCGAAAGGAAATAACCGAAAACAGGCTTGCAATAAGGAGATTAAAGAATAAACAGAGAAAACTCAAAGCCATAATAGAGGAAAAACAGATTGAACATGACAAGTTGGCTAAGGAAACAGCGGAATTATGGGCAAACATAGAAGAAAACAGCAAAAAAGTTCGTGAGACAGAAAGAAAACTTGAAGAACTATATCAAAAACTTGCAGACTTAAAAAGCTTTCAAACAGAAAAATCAACAAGAATAAGAACTCTATCAAGACGATTGAACAATTTAATCAAAAGGAAGGAAAGATTCTTAATAACACTAAAGGAACTACAAAAATCCCTTACAGACCTTGAGGAAATTCAGAAAGAGCAAAAGAAAAGATTCAGAAGCCTCCAAGAAACGCTTAACCGAAGAATAGCTCAGAAAGAAGCAATTGAAAGAGAAATAAAAGAAGCTGGAAAAATAGCTGAATCAGCACGCGAAGCCGTAGTCGAATTCGCAACTCAGCGAGAACTCGCCGAATCTCTTACGCAGGAAGAAAGAGCCCTCAGAAACATAGAAGAATTGGGCAGTCTAGGCGTAATCCGCGGAGTTCACGGAAGGCTTAGAAATCTAATAAAAATTGAACGAGGCTATGAGAAAGCAGTAGAAGTTGCGGCGGCCGGATGGCTTGACGCCCTAGTAGTTGAAGATTTAGACTCGGCTTTTACATGCGCCGAAACCCTTCGACGCCTAAAGCTTGGAAGAATAAAGATAATTCCAATAAGGGAAGTCCAGAACGTTAGGTCAGTAACGCCCAAAAACAGACGTGGAATAGCCGGAACAATCCTAGATTTCATTAAATGTTCTAGGCGGCATATGCCAGCCATCCGCTACGTTTTTGGCGACACGGTAATAGCCTCAGACAACAAGACAGCCTTCGAATTATCCCGTGAAGGATTAAGAGCCGTAACCTTAGATGGAGAACTTTACGAGGCTGGCGGAGCGCTTGAAGGAGGCTACTACAGGGCGCCAATAGACTTTTCAACAATAATTCCAAGCGAATCCGCAATAAAAAGCCTAGATGAGGCTGTTAGGGCACTCAAAGAACATCTCATGCGGCGGGAAGGAGACGTAAAAATCTTTGAGGATGAAATAGATAAAATGCGGGTTGAAATCGCCCGATTGACCGAATCTATTGACATGCTTGATGGAGAAATAGCAAGAGTAAAACGCAACATTAAGCGGACAAAATGGAACATTAGACGCCTCGACACCAACATAAAGAAGATAAATTCTACACTTGAAAAGGATAGGACGGAAATAGGCATAATTAAGGCTCAAAGAAATTCAATACAGAAAGAAGTAAGAAAGCTAAGAAAGGAACTAGCCGAATTAAGAAGGAAAACTGATCCGGCTGAAATTCAGGAAATGGAGGTTAAGCGAGAGCGGCTGGCCGAGGAAATCATAGCGCTTAGGCAGAAACTTGGCGAGGTTGAAACTGAAATCTCAACTTTGCAGTCAAAGTATTCTAATGTTCTTAGGATTGGATATATGAACGCTAAGGTTCAGCTTCAAAAAATCGAAAAGCAATTAGCTGTGGTTGAAAACGAAATTAGAAAAGCGTTGGACGAGAGAGAAAATCTGAAAAATGAGCTTTTGGAGCTTGAGAAAGCCAGAGAGGAACTATCTAAAACGGTTTTGACTGCAAAGGAGGAAGCAAAGAAGTTTACGGCTCAAATAAGTGATATTGATAAGCAGTTACGCAAAATAGAAGATGAATACGAGCAGATGAGTAAGATTTACAATCAGCTCCAACTTAAACTTCAAACAACAAACTTTAGGCTTCAACAACACAGGTTAAGGCTGAATGAGCTTGGATATGCTGAACCGCTGAAGGTTCCAAGCGAGAAACTGCAGGAAATTGAAACTACGCTTAATATGATGCGTATGGAACTTGACAGACTTGGGGGCGTAAACCAGCTTGCGCTTTCTCATTATGCCGAACAAATTGCACGTTACAAAGAGCTGTCGCTTCGAATGAATGAGCTTGAAAGGGAGAAAAGAGCGATAATAAGCTTCATGGAGGAAATTGAGCGGAAGAAAAGGGAAGTCTTTATGGATGCATTTGAAAAGATAAACAAGAATCTTGAAAGATACTTCGAAAAGCTGACTGGCGGAGGAAAGGCGAGACTTAAGCTTGAAAATCTGGAAGACCCCTTTGCTGGCGGAGTCGACATGCTTGTCCAGTTTCCGGGAAAGCCATGGATTTTAGTCAGCGGAGCCAGCGGTGGAGAGCGTAGCGTAGCCGCAGTAGCCTTCATATTTGCTTTGCAGGAGTTTTCTCCAGCCTCTTTCTACATATTCGACGAGATTGACGCGCATTTGGATGCATTTCACGTTGAACGACTAAGCGAACTTTTCGTGGAGGAGTCCGAGAAGGCGCAGTTTATAGTTATAACCCTCAAACCTGAAATGGTGAACAAAGCCCAGAAGGTTTACGGCGTATATAGCCGAAACGGAGTCTCAAACGTAATCTCAGCCAGCTTCAAGGAGGCAAACTAATGACTGAGAAGTTTCAGAAGCCCTTTTATCTTAGGCCTCCTTGGAATATTCTCTTCGATTTTGGCAAGCTGGAGAAGATTATACCTTGGAGAATTAACATCGCTTTTCTTTTGACAAGCTTCCTTGAGGAGATGAAGAAGCGTGGAGAAATCGATTTTAGGGCTTCCGGCGTTGCTCTAGACTCTTCAGCCTTCATATACTTGATGAAGTCTAAGCTCTTGCTGAAGCTTGAGGAGCCGCCTCCACCTCCGCCAAAAATAGTTAAGGATTTTGTTCCTCCTCCGCTTTTTCTCCCCCTCAGATATGAACTTACTTCGACGACTATAGAGCATTTGTTGAAAGTTCTAGACGAAGTTTTGAAGGGAGAGCGTCTGATTCCGCTTAAGTCGAAAATTGAGCCTATTTTGCCGACTCCTTCAGAAGTTCTTCCCGAAATTGACAGGTATCTGATGGAAATTCAGAAGCAGATGGAAGAGCTTTACATTAAACTTTTGAACCGTTCCAGCCGCGGGCAAATTTTAAAATTTTCCGAGTTGGTTTCAGGAATGGATAGGCTTGAGGTTATTAGAACTTTCATTTTGTTGCTTTTCTTGGCTCAGAAGGGAAGAATAAATTTGTGGCAACAGGCAGATTTTGGGGAAATTTACATAGCTTTAACCGGAGAGGTGGCTGCAGAGGCTGACGGAGCAAGTATCTAAAGAAAAACTGAAAGAGGAAAGGCTTAAACGCGATTTGGCTTTGTTAGAGGCTGCGCTTTACGTAGCTGGCCGTCCACTCGATCTAAAAACCCTATGCTCAGTCCTGAAGACGCGTTCTAAACGGAAGGTTCAAAAGCTGGCGAAAATGCTGATTGAGGAGTATAGGCAGAGAAACACGGCGCTTGAAATACTTGAACTTGAGGATGGAAGGTTCGTTATGCAGCTTAAGGCTGAATACACACCTATGGTTCGCAGAATCACCACTAGGCCGTTGCTGCCAGCTGGACCGCTGAAAACCTTGTCATATATTGCATATAGACAGCCAGTTAAGCAAAGACAAGTCATAGAAGTTAGAGGAAGCCACGCCTACCAGCATATAAAACAACTGGTAGATGCAGGGCTAGTTGCCAAAGAAAAAGTCGGGAGGAACACAATTTTGAAGACAACCCCATACTTCGCCGACTATTTCGGCCTAAGTCACGATATAAAAACCATGAAAAAACAACTGAAAAGCCTATTTGAGACTCTGGAAAGCCAAGCAAAAAGTAAAGGATAAGCTTATAAGCCAATATTGTTTAGAGTCTTGAAGAGTTTAGGCGAAGGGATAACAAATTGTCGGTTTGGCACGGAGACCTACATAAAAGAAAGCCTTCGGGCGGAAGGAAAAAGCCATACAGAAAGAAAAGAGCATTCGAGAGAGGCTCGTTTCCAACCGAAACCATGCTTGGCGAAACTAAAAGGAAGATAGAGCGGAGACGCGGCGGAAACATAAAAGTAAGAGTTTTAAGCGACACCTACGCATGCGTAGCCGACCCAGCAACCGGACAAACTAAAAAGGTTGAAATAATACGTGTAGTAAAGAATCCGGCCAACGTTGACTATGACAGAAGAGGAGTAATCACGAAAGGAACAATAATTGAGACTCCGATGGGATTGGCGAAAGTTACGTCGAGACCAGGCCAAAACGGAGTAATAAACGCGGTATTAATAAAGGAAAAAGCATAAATTAGATTATTCTTTGGAGCTGCTTCTCAATTCTGCAAGCTTTTGGCCTATAAGCTTCAAGATTTCAAGCTTAGGCTTTTTAACTTTTTCTACATAGATTACGCCTGTTCTGCGCCACGGCATTTTGGGATAAGCGGCGTCGGCCACAACTTCATATTTTAGGTTTAACTTATCTAGAGCCTTGCATATTTCATCCAGCTTCGGATTCGGCACCGCGTATTTCTTCGGAATTTTTCTGCCTTGCCCCCTCGCCCTCATAGAGTCGAAATAAACTGGCCAGACGACAATTTTGTTTTGTTTTCTCATTCAATTCACCTATTTATGTGCATAGTAGGCTACAAGCTTTTTATTAATGCTGTCAACGCGAACAAATCCGAACCTTTCAAACTGGACTATTGTGTCTGGCTTAAGTTTGGCGCATGTTTTCTCGGCTATTCCCTCCGTTATGGATGCGTCCGGCATTACTACTTGGCATGGAATTCCATAATCTATTGGAAGCCAATGAATCAGCGGAGCCTTGACTCGCCTAGCCTCCTCATAGGATTCACTATGGAACAGAGCATCAATAGCATAAACTGAAACATCTTCTATTTCTATGTTGAATAATTCCATCAGCCTAACAATCTTCCCCTTCTCAAAAAGTTTTAGGTCGCGGCTTGAAACCCAAATTTTTGCTTCTCCATTCTCCGGTTTAACTTCCAGGGTTCTAAAGCCTCTTTCCGGATGGTCCGGATGTAGACGAAGCTTGGCTGTATAGGGTTTTGAAACATTCTTGACGGTTAGTTCTATCGGCTTCTCAACAAAGAAGTAACGGTCAGCCTTGGCATCAACTACTTTTCTGTTATACGCATAGAGGTTCTCCCAGCTAAGCGTAACATCAGCAGTCTTCGGCCCAACATCTATAATCAATTTTTTAATGGCTTCCGGAGTTATCCCCCTACGCCTTAACGCCCTAAGAGTTGCAAGTCTCGGATCGTCCCAGCCGCTAAAAACTCCTTGACGAATACCCTCAACAATCTTCGACTTGCTTAGATAGGCGCCAGTAATTTTTAGCCTTCCATAATGTATGGCTTCTGGATACTCCCACCCAAAATGTGCATACATATACTTTTGACGTTCCATATTGGTCAAATGCTCTTTTCCGCGAATTATATGGGTTATCCCAAGCAGATGATCATCAATTCCGCATGCAAAATTATAGAGAGGCCAAACCCTAAATTTGCTGCCGACCCTAGGATGCGGATGCTTCTCCGTGTCAATTATTCTCAGCGCTGGCCAGTCTCTAACAGCTGGATTGGGATGATTCAAATCTGTCTTTACACGGACTACAGCCTCTCCTTCCTTGAATGTTCCATCATGCATGTGTTTCCAGCGTTCAAGCTGCTTTTCAGCTGGAAGGTCGCGGCATGGACAAGGCTTTTTGGCTAGAATTCTTTTCCTAAACTCTTCTTTTGCGCATGTGCAAACGTATGCTTTACCCATTTCCAGAAGCTTTTCCGCATGTTCATAGTAGATTTGGAGGCGGTCGCTTTGAATAAATTCTCTATCCCATTTACAGCCGAGCCAAAGCAAATCTTCACGGATAGCATCGTAGAATTCTAGGCGTGGCCGCTTCCCCTTTGGATCCGTATCTTCGAATCGTAGATAGAATAAGCCATCATACATTCTTGCATATTCGTGGCATAGAATTATGGCTCTTGCCGAGCCTAAATGGAGAACACAGTCCGGATTAGGCGAAAATCTGGTTATAACCCTCTCATATTTCTCAACGTTTGGAAGCGGGGGAAGCCCCTTCTCCTCTTCCGCCTTCTTGCTTTCTAGGGCTTCTGGCCAACGCTCTTCAATTATTCGCTTCTGCTCATGTAAAGGCATCCTATTAACTTCTTCAACAACTTCCTTAACTAAAGCAGCTACTTCTTTTGCCTTAGCCTTCAATTCCGGCTTTTCTGCCAAAACCTTTCCGATTACTGGGCCTACTTGAGCTTTTCCGTCATAGTTGATGGCGTTTATTAGAGCAATCCGCAGAATAGTTTCCCTCAGCCTAGCCTTCTCGTCTTCGCTGAAACTCAAGCTTTCCGCACCTAAATTTTCCTTTCAATTAGATACTGAGCGAATGCCTTCAATTTTTCTTTTGCACTTGAAGGCGGCAAAAACCCTTCTATTTCTTTCCAGCTCTCCTCAACAAGCTGTTTAGCGAACCTCCTCGCGAATTCTATTGCGCCATATTTTTCCATTATGGCTATTGCCTCATCCCTCAAGGCTTGCTCGCTTGTATGCATATCCAAAATTTCAATAAGCCGTTTCCTATCCTCATCTGATGCATGCTTAAGCGTATAGATTACCATAAGGCTCCGTTTTCCCTCAGTTATGTCTTGTCCCCTTCCACCCTTCTTTTCGGCGAATTCCGGACTTGTCAAGTCGAGGAGGTCATCTTGTATCTGGAAGGCCACGCCTATAGCCTCTGCGAATTTTCCAAGCTTTTCAATAAGCTCCTCGTCGGCATCAGCCAACACAGCAGCCATTTTGGCAGCCATTCTCGCCAAAGTTCCAGTCTTATAGGCACACATCTGCATATAATTCTCAATGTCTATCTGGTTGGCGTCAGCCATTCCCTTATGCCATGCAATATCCATTGCTTGGCCAAAGCTTAGATTAATCATCTCCTGAACGTAAATCTCGTAAAGTCTGCTCAATTTTTCTTTGGAAATTCTGTCGCGATTTTTCATTAGAGTTATAAGCGGCATGTAATACATGGCGTTTCCAAGGTTTATGGCTACGTCCACGCCATAAATCCTGTATGTGCATGGTTTCCCCCTACGCATTTCAGATGAATCCTCAACGTCATCAACAATTATTGTGCCATTATGTACAACTTCCGGAATTATAGCGAAATCCAGAAAATCAGCTGGATTTTTTCCTAAAGCCTCAATTATTAAGAGGAAAAGCGCCGGCCGCCAGCGCTTTCCTCCCCTATCTAGGAATTCCCAGAATGGCTCTGCAACAGCCTTATTCAAGGCTTCAAGATTATAGGCGTAGCGTGGAGGACAAATTTCGAAGAAGACAGATTTTTCAGTAAATTTTCTAGGAATATACTTCTCAATTGTCTTATCAATTAGAGGCTTTATTTCACGTAGAAACTCCTCTATCTCCGTGCCCATTTACTCATCCTCTCCTAGCGTAGATTTCCGGATTGAATCCTCTCAGCCTTAACCATTCAAGCGATTTTCCAGTAATGATAAGGGGAACATTCCTCAATTTCTCTATGGAATCGGCTCCAACCAGGAACATGGCGTTTCTTAACTCCTCAATTATATGCTCCAACGTCTTCTTTACTTCTTCTGGTCCCTTCACTGCTTGCTTCAGAATTGGCGATGAAAGGCTTGAGAGACTTGCGCCCAAAGCCAGAGCCTTGGCCGCTTGGACGCCGTCTCTGATTCCCCCTGAAGCTATAACTGGAATGCTAACCGACTGCACAACCTCAACTAGGCTGACAGCCGTTGGAATTCCCCAGTCCCAGAAGGCTTCGCCAAGCCTCTCCAGAAAACTGTTTTTGGCCTTTTTTGCTCTATAATATTCAACGGCAGCCCAGCTTGTCCCACCGGCTCCGGCGACATCAATTCCCTTAACGCCTACACTTTCAAGCTTTTTGGCTTCTTCGGCCGCTATTCCGGCGCCTGTCTCCTTAACTATGACTGGAACATCCAATTCAGCTGCAATCTCACCTATCTTTTCGGTTAGTCCCTTGAATTTTGTTTCTCCTTCTGGCTGTATCGCCTCCTGAAGAGGATTTAAATGTATAGCCAAAGCGTCGGCTTCTATCATTTCTACGGCCTTTCTTGCCTCCTTTAGCCCATAACCCTGCACTAGTTGTGGTCCGCCTAGATTGGCTATTAAGAATGCTGTGGGCGCATTTTTCCTTGCTATCGAAAATGTTTTTTCAAGTTTTGGGTTTTCTATTGCGGCTCTTTGGCTTCCAAGTCCCATTCCTAAGCCTAGCTGTTCTACTGCCTTGGCTATTGCAGCATTTATTTTTTCGGCTTTTGCCGTTCCTCCAGTCATTGCGCCTACGATTATTGGAGCTGAAAATTCATGATTGAAAACTTTGATTTTTAGGTCTATTTCTTCTCGGTTTATTTCTGGCAGTGCCCTATGAACAAAATGTACGTCTTCGAAGCCAGTTGTAACCGTTCTTGCTTGAACATCTTCTTCTAGGCATATGTCTATGTGGTCGGCTTTCCTTCGTCTAGTTTCATCATTCAATAATTTCACCTTGTGATTAGGGTTCCGACAACTCTTTCATTAAGTAGTGCCTTGTAAATTTTGTTAGGCTTAAGTCCATTAACAATCAAAACCGGAATCCCACAGCTGACTGCACGCGTTAATTCGTTAATTTTACCCAGCATGCCGCCGGTCACATCGATAAGCTTCGCCTTTTCAATTCTGTCTTTAAGCTCATTCAATTGTTCAAGGCTTACATTTCTAATCAATTTTGCAGAATCATCAACCTTTGGGTCAGCCGTGTATAGACCGTCAACATCAACTGCGATTATTATACGTTCAGCATTGAAGTTGATGGCGAGTTCGGCAACAAGCTGGTCTCCGCTTAAAATTGTAAATCCGATTGCCGAATCTAAGACCGCATCGCCGTAAAGAACAGGAACAAAGCCTAATTCGAGAAGCTTCGCAACAACCTTCCAGTCGGCTCTTTCAATTCGACCTTGCTTCGTAACAATGAATGAGGACGGCCTTACAGTCACGGCTGGAATTTTCTCATTAAGCAAAGCCTCAACCAATATTTCGTTAAGCATGGTCATGGCTTGGCTTGTCTTAGAAAATCCCATAAGCTGCGATTCATCCTTGAATCCCTCAGCTATTCCATATTCTTTTGCAATTGGATGCCCAAAGCTTCCGCCACCGTGAACAATAATTAGCCCCTTAACTTTGGCTTTTGAGATTTCTCTGGCAAGCCGCTTTATCGCCCTCTTATTGGGAGTTAAGGGCTTCTCCTTCCTAGTAATTACGGAACCGCCAAGCTTCAGTATTATAGGCCTACCGTTTCGCCTCAATTCTAACTCCTTCATCTGATCTTTCAGCTATAAAAGCTGTGCCGCCAGCCTCTTTAATGGCTGACGCAACCTTACCTAGTGTTTCGCGGTGAGCTAAGGCTATCATGCATCCTCCACCACCAGCTCCAGTAAGCTTTGCGCCTAAAGCCCCCGCTTCTCTGGCGGCAGCAACGAGCCTATCTAGAAGCTTATGTGAAACACCCACTGCCGAGAGAAGTGAATGATTAATATTCATTAACTCGCCTAAAACTTCAATTTCACCATTTTCAAGCGCCCTTCTCGCCCTTTCAGCTATTTCTCCGCCAGCCTCAATAATCGGGTTTACAATTGACGGATACTTTTCTTTATTTATACGAACCTTTGCCACGAGTTCCCCAGTAGACCGTTCTAAGCCTGTATTGCCAATAACCAACGGAATTTCGCAGCTAACCGTGAGAGATTGCATGTTCATGTTCTGAAAAATCATTGTTCCGCCATAGGTTGCGATGGCAGGGTCTATTCCCGAAGGAGTCCCATGAACCAGTCTTTCGGCTTCATAGGCTATGTTGAATATTTCATTTTTCTCAATTTTTAAGTCGAGCAGTGTTGAAACCGCCATGGCTGTTGCGGCTGCTACAGCTGCTGAGGAGCCTAAACCAGCTGCAACCGGAATTTTCGAGTCAATTTCAACTTTTAATCCGCATTTCCTTTCGTGTAGCTGAAAAATCTTTTCTATTACAGCTTTTACTGGTTCAAGTTTTTTTCTTGCTTCTAAGCCTCCAGTTTTTGGCGTAAATTTTTCGTTTTCGAAGAATCCGGAAGCCTTTAGATTTAATGAGTTTATGTATATTTTCTTGTCGTCTCTTTTTTTCGCCTTTACGTATGCCCGTTTGTTTATTGCCATGACTATTGCTGGTTTTCCGTAAACTACGAAGTGTTCTCCGAAAAGTATTACTTTCGCAGGCGCGGAGGCAACTACCTCCAAAATTTACACCTATCGTGTAAAGCAGGCTGAGGCGTAGCCTACAACGCTTGAATAGTCGCCTACAATGTCTCCGCTCGTCTTATAGCATAATATTTCAGCCTTTTTCACTCCGAGAAGTTTTGAGGCGACCATTAACGCGATGACTGGGCCGTATCCGCAGGCTGAAATCCTATAAGACTCAATTGTTGAGTAGAATTCCTCCTCATTCATTTTTTCAACAGCATTTAGCGCAAGCCTATCTTTACGTGAAGCTTCTTCGTGGGGTTCGTAGTGCGTCATATCCGTAGACGCGATTATAACGGCGTTCCTTCCCTCTAAGGCTTTAGCCAGAGCCTTTCCAATTTCACGGCATGATTTTAGGTCTTGCATGAGAAAGGCTATTGGAACAAACTTGAATTCTGAACCGTATAAATACTGGAGGAAGGGAAGCTGAACCTCAATGGAATGCTCATATCTATGCGCAGTATCGTCAATGTCGATTAATTCGGAAACCCGCAAAATCTTACTTGCAGTATCATAGTCTATTTCGATATCTCCGAGTGGAGTCCGCCAAATCCCCTCATTCATAAGCGCAATGGCACTTCCATAACC
>CAYXFE010000011.1:0-13264 GCA_964464195.1 uncultured Candidatus Bathyarchaeia archaeon | reverse complement strand
CAATTTCACGGAGAATTCAAAAGCAGACCTGAAAGACCTGACCCTGAATACTACGGCTTCGTCAAGGCATGCTTAGATAGAAAACTTGGAAAGCCTAAACCTGAATTCTAAAGTTTGGAACGGATGAAACCAGATTGTTAGAGGAAAAACGTAGATTACTGACAAGAACTTTGCCATTTCTTCTGGCGGGCTTAGCTCTCTTTCTAATATATCTCTACTTTTTCATTGGCTTCTCAAACATAATTGAGACTTTTTCTAAGGTTGACGTCGGATACTTCCTATTAGCCGCCCTCATGACATTGATTGACATTTCTCTCTTCGCCTTTACTTGGCATTACCTCCTCAAGGCAGTTTCAATTAAAATTACGTTCTCTAAAGCCTTAGCATACGTTCTAACCGGAATTTTTGTTGACATACTAATTCCAGCCGAATCGGTTAGCGCCGAAATTTCCAAGATTTACCTCATGAACAGAGATGGAGTCGACGTTGGAAAAGTCACCGCAACTCTTGTTGTTCAGAGAATATACGGAATGATTATCACTGCTTCAAGCATAATTTTCGCCTCTTCAGCCCTATTATTAATGAATTATCAGCTGCCAAGCATTATCATCAATCTAATTCTACTTGTTTCAGCATTAACATTAGTTTTCCTCGCCTTAATTCTATTTTTTTGCATTAAAAAGGAATTCACAGGAAAAGTTGTCCGAAAAATTTTAGGTTTTTTAAAACGTATACTTCCTAAACGCTTGAATATTCAGACATGGGAAGAAATGGCCGAGAAGGCATTGAACACTTTTTTCCCTTCTTTGGCTTTTTTGGCGAAAACACCTGAGAAACTTCTGGTATCCATAATTTCAGCCGTTTCTTCATGGATTTTTTGTCTGCTTACCTCCCAGTTTGTCTTTTACTCGCTAGGATATTGGATTGACTTTCCAATAGTTGTCATAGTTTATTCGTTGAGTATGATGGTTCAGTCCATACCAGCCGGAATACCCGCCGAGGTTGGCATAACCGAGATAGTTATGAGTTCCCTTTACGTATTGTTCTGCGTTCCTCCACCGCTGGCGGCCACCGCAACTATTTTGATAAGGTTTCTCACTGTTTGGCTGAAGTTCATCATGGGCTTTATAGCTCTGCAATGGGTTGGAATAAAAGTTATAGTTGATAGACAGAAACAAATAAAACAAGAATGATTTCATCTCAATATGGGCTTTCAGATGACTATTCTGCGATGCATCAAATGTTCAAGCGTTTTTGAACCCTTTCCTCCAAACTATAAATGTCCAAGTTGCGGAGGAATGCTCGAATATGAAATTGATTATGAACTGCTTAGAAAACAAAATTTTCGCGGAAAGTTCAGTTTTTGGAGATACAGAAGATTTATGCCAGAAACTAGGAATAAAGCCACTTTAGGAGAGGGTGGCACTCCACTTCACAGGGCGGAAAGGCTTGCTGAAAGGCTTGGAGTCAAAGAGATTTTCCTTAAAGATGAAACTAGGAATCCCACCAACTCTTTTAGGGATAGAAGCGCAGCTCTGCTGGTTTCAAACGCTTTAGACATGGAGTTTCAATCGGTAGTTTGCGCTACAAATGGAAATTTAGGCGCTTCATTAGCCGCCTACTGCGCCAAATACGGGCTTATCTGCCATATAATTGTTCCAAAACTTGTCGATATGGGAAAACTCGCTCAAATGCTAATTTACGATGCAGTAATAGAGGAGTATGGCGAAACAGTCGACGATTCAATCTTAAAGGCGGAAAAGTTAGCCAGAGAAACAGGATGGTACCAGGCTACTCCAGAATTGAATCCACTCGTAATTGAGGCACAGAAGACAATATCCTACGAGATTTTTGAGCAGCATGGAGTCCCAGACTGGATGATAGTATCCATGGGAAGCGGAGGAACAATCTACTCAATATGGAAAGGATTCAAAGAATTACAACTACTTGGAAAAGCCGACTCCACGCCAAGAATGGTTGGAGTACAAGCCCAAAGCTGCGCACCAATCATAGCAAAGCTGAAAGGAAAAGCCAGACGGAAAGACAAAAACCTAACCCACGCATTGGCAATCCTCGTTAGAAAACCGCTACAGCAAGAATTAGCCATAAAGGCAATAAAGGAATCAGACGGAACAGCAATAGCCATCCCAGACCAGGAAATATTCTCGGCTGAGCATGAAATAGCAAAACTGGAAGGAATATTCGCCGAACCAGCAAGCTCAGCCACCATAGCCGCCCTAAAAAAGCTTGTGGATGAGGGAATTATAGATAGAAACGAAAAAGTAGTCTGTCTAATTACTGGAAGTGGTCTAAAAGCAACTGATATTCTACAATCATTAACTAAAAAGAGAAAAACCATCGGGATAGGATTGGAAATTAGTACTAAAGAGAAGATTTTGAGAATTTTAAGTGAGAAGGAAAGTTATGGATATGAAATCTGGAAAAAACTTGGGAAAGTTATGACTCGTCCGGCGGTTTATCAGCATCTAAATGAGCTTGAGCAACGCGGCTTAATAGCATCCTTCATCAGAAACGGGAAAAAATTCTTCAGGATTACAAGACGGGGAGAGCAAATTCTGCAAGCCATCGAGGAACTGAAAGTTTTGTTATAGAAAACCTTTAAATAGTAAAGTTATAACTATACTATTCCAGCTCTTTCGCTGGTGACATCAACTATGGCAGTTCAAAAAAGTACAAAAACTCCAAAAGTACTCAAAATTGCTGCTGCAGCGATTTTTACTCCTCTTGTCTGCGTGGCCACTATGATTTTCTCCATTTATGTTCCGCATACACGAGGCTTCTTCAACATAGGTGAAACAATGGTTTATATAACTGCCCTAATCTTCGGGCCGCTTGTAGGCGCCTTCGCAGGCGGAGTGGGCTCTGCTTTGGCAGATGTTTTACTTGGGTATGTACAGTACTGGCCGGGCACATTAGTTATTAAGGCTTGTGAAGGAGCGATTGTCGGTTTTCTTGCATCAAAAATGCCGAAAATCAAATCTAAAACTCAGTGGATCTCCCTTACAGTGTTGATGGGAATTTTAGTTGGCTCTTCTTTAAGTTTGGTTGGCGCACAATATTACAGCGGCTCAATTGAAGTTTACTTCGGGCTTCCTCCACCAGAAAATCCAACATCCATAATCAATATTCCAGCTGAATTTTGGTACATTCTAGGCGGAATAGTTGTTCTTCTAATAATTCTCATGGGACTTCTGCTAGAACCAGAATTCGGATGGATAATCGCATCGATTTTTGCGGGGGGACTAGCTATGGTAGTCGGATACTTCCTCTATGAACAATTGATTTTAGGAGTTTTGGCAGTTGCGGAGATACCCATAAATATTGGGCAGATGCTCGTTGGGCTAATTGTAGCTGTCCCGGTATTTAGGGCAGTAAAACGCTATCTAAGAGTCTAAAGGAGAATGTATCAATGAAGCTGCCATATGGAAAGGTTCCGCAGAAGATACTTGAAAAAATAGTCTTGAAATATTTAGGTTTAAAGCGGAAAGAGGTTGTTTTAGGTCCAGCCGTCGGCGAGGACGGTGCAATAATAGAAATTGGCGATAAGGCTATTGTTTCTTCGGTTGATCCGATAACTGGAGCCATTAAGCGAATAGGCTGGCTTGCAGTAAATATATGTGCAAACGACGTTGCAACTTTCGGCGTGAAGCCAACCTTCTTTTCTTCATGCATACTATTGCCAGAAAGGTCAGACGAGCATGTTCTGGAGGAGATTTGTAGGCAGATAGATGAAGCCGCCAGAAGGCTTGAAATAGCTGTGATCGGCGGACATACAGAGGTAACGCCTGAATTGACGCATCCAATAATTGTGGGTTACTGCGTTGGCATAACGAAAAAGGGCGATTATGTTACTAGTGGCGGCGCAAAGGCTGGCGACCAGCTAATACTGACAAAAACCGCTGGAATAGAGGGAACGGCGATTCTTGCAACGGAAAAATATGAAAAACTGAAAAAAGTAATAGATAACAAAATGTTAATCTCAGCTAAAAGCTTCTTTGATAAGATAAGCGTTGTAGATGACGCCCTTATCGCCTTCAAATGTGGAGGCGTAGACGCCATGCATGACCCCACAGAAGGAGGAATTCTCGGAGGAATACATGAAATGGCTGATGCCTCAAGACTAGGAGTAAAAATTTACCAAGAAAAGATTCCAATAGCAAAAGAAACCCTGAAAATCTGCAGCTTCTTTGAAATCGACCCGTTACAGCTTATCAGTTCTGGAGCCTTACTGATAGCGGCAAGAAAAGGTAAAAGCCAAGAAATAGTTGAAAAGTTAAGGGCTCGCGGAATCAACGCTTCTATTATAGGCGAATTTGTTGAAAATCAGGAGATAAGGATTCTGATAAACAGGAATGGAAAGGAACTTCAGCTTCCTAAACCGAAATACGACCATCTTTGGATTGCTTTAGGAAAATAGAAGCTGCCTAGCTGAATGCTTCAATATTAGGCAAGGACTCTGTTCCGAAAGATATTTTACAGCATTCCCTCGTTTCTTCCGTCACTAAGTCTGGAATGTATGGTTCTATATCCTTCAATTTCTTTTGCCATGCCTTCCAAGGCGGATTCATGTCCGATATAATCTTTGGCCCAGCATCCCGCGGTTTTATAAGCTCAAATATTGCAGGCATTAAGAATGTTAGGATGAACGGTAAAGCTAATAGTAGGGGTGATATTGCGGCGAATATGAGTTCAAGCAGCTTTAGAATCCAAATCAGTATTTGAACCCAGTTATCAAGTTATCAACTCTTTCAAATTATAACTTTTTCCTTTTTCCTAAGACTTCGTTCCATAGTGAACGGTTTTGTGCCAGCCGATTCTCTTCCCCATAAGTTTATAAATGCAGAGTTTTATCAGCGCAAACGTGCAGATTATAACATTATAAAGGAAAAGGGGAAAGAGCAAAGGTATCAGTCTACACGCCCTATTTCTTCCATCAAGATACATTCCAAGTCCAATTTCGAAGAACGGCGCAAAATTGCCTACACTTGAATACATAAAAAACGGCAACGAACCGATAAGACAACCATTAAGCATAAAAGAGCCTCTAAAAAGGAGAATTCCACCTATAATCCACGCGATTGCGGTCAGTATGGGCAGAAAATAAACGTTAAGCGACAAAATCGCATCTATCTTCTGTTTCAAACTTAGATTTTTACATCTAATCGTTGGGATTAAATGCTTAAAGGCGCATTGCATGTGTCCAATGGCCCATCTTAGGCGTTGATGCCAATAAGAACGCAAGCCGCGGACAGCCTCCTCATAGCTTTCAGCCCAATTTACATATTGAAGCCTATAACCAGCCAGAAATATTCTGAAGGTTAAATCCGTATCTTCCGCAAGCATGTTCTCATCAAAACCACCTAACTCCTCAATCACCTTTCTCCTGAATCCTCCAGCGGTTCCGCCGAAAAGTGGAATAAGCCCTAATTCCTCACGTGCCTGCTGTCCTACACGGTAGCCTCCAACCCTCTCTAAGGCAATAAGTCTAGTCAAAACGTTTTCAGGCTCATTGATTACAAGTACTCTCCCCTGAACAGCAGCCACTTTAGGGTCGCGAAACGGCGCCACAAGCTTTTCTACGATATTAACTTGAGGATAGTAATCTGCGTCAAAGCAAAGAATTATTTCTCCCTTTGCATGTTTTAGCCCCGCGTTAAGCGCAGAAGCTTTTCCCCGACCACCCTCATGAGGACTTCTATGAATTACGCCAATAAAATCATACTGATCTGCAAATAGCCCCGCTATTGCTCCGGTTTTGTCTTCCGAACCATCATCTATTACTATTACTTGCAATTTTTCTTTAGGATAAGTTAATTCGGTCATTCTTCTAAGGATTCTGCCAATCACTTTTTCCTCGTTTCTAGCAGGAATCAAAACGGTAACCGATGGATAATAACAGCCATGCAAATCTTGTTTCTTTTGTTGCTTTTTACACAAAACTGCCAACGTAAAGATTAGATGCCTTACAACATACAGGAAGATTATCGTTGAAAAAACAATGAATATGGCTTCCAAAATCAAAGATCGGTATCCTCCGCTGACTTTTGAACAGTAACCAATGAAAAACCGAACGCCCACATTGAAATTATCCAAAAAGCGTTAACAACTGGATTTATAAACTGAAAAATCCTGTTTGAAATGGAATATCTGTGAAAGTATGACAGAATAAGCGGAGGATACAGACAATTCCAGACAAAGCTCAAAACATTACCACAAAGAAGAATAGCAAGCTTCTTTAGGTTTTCTCCCTTTGACAGAAAAATTGTAAAGACATAAAGAAAGTCGAATACAAGCGTGTAGGCAAAGAAATTCATGTTAAAAAGTTCCGGTTCTACCATAAATAATAGAAAAGTTAAAAATGAAAGGGAGATCAACAATGCTAAAATTTTCATGAACTCCTTAATCTTACATGTTTCAACTTCGAATCTGAATTTTGTCATGGAAACTAATGTTAATCCCATAAACATTTAAAATTTATACCTAACTTGTGGAATCTTAACTCTTCAGCGGACTGCCTTCCATTCCTTTGAAACAGGTTTTTTTCGAATTGTGTAGAATAAATAGTCTATAAACCATGTGTAAATAACTCTTGGAAGGCCTAGTTTCCTAAATCGCCTCATTGATTCAAAAACTGTTAAATCTTTAATGTAAACGAATTTTCCAACTTTTGAAAGTCTCATGGCAAGGTCATGATCTTCAATGCAGGATAAGCTTTCGTTAAAACCGTTAATTGCAAAGAACGCTGATTTTCTTACAGCTAAGAATTCTCCTCTAGAGTGAGGTTTGAAGCGGCTGATAAATCTAAGTAATCCATTATAAAAGCTGAAGAAGATTTTTTCAGAAAAATTAGGTTTTAATGGCATAATATTGCATGTGGCTCCAACAACTTCTGGGTTTCTGAATGTTTCTACAAGTTTTTCTGCAAAACCGTTGGGTAAAGTAACGTCGGCATCCATGAAAAGTAATATATCTCCATTTGAATGTTTCGCCCCGAAATTCCGCGCCTTCGCTATGCCACGTCCTATCCGGTAAACTTTGTTAGTGAAATTTTTCGCTTTCTTAACTGTGTCGTCAACGCTGCCGCCATCAACAACTATAATTTCAATGGGAAAGTTTTTAGCTGCTTTTCTTATGTTTAACATTGTATTTGTTATGTATTCGCCCTCTTGGAAAGTTGGAACAATTATTGATATCATTGGTTTTTCTGGAGATTTTGGCATTTGTGTTCTAATTGAATGGATAATTTAATATGTTTTATTAGAGGCTAGCATTCCTGTATTGGAAGTGCGACGTTAAATTAAAATATCTAACATAAAACATAGTAGTCAAACAAAATTTGTTAGTGAAAAGCCTTGAAGATAACTGCTAAAAAGGCTGCACGCATTCTTAAATGCACATTACTTCCGAATAGACCTCATCATGTTCAGTGGCTAATCACAAAAAGATGCAATTATCGATGTAGAGGATGTAATGTCTGGCGGGAGCAGAAGAATGTGAAGGAGTTGTCAACTGATGAAATAAAGATGGGATTGGATATTCTTAGAGAGCTTGGCGTTGTGGAGGTAGTTTTCTCCGGAGGGGCTCCTCTTCTCAGGGAGGATATAGATGAAATTTTGGAGTATGCATCGCAATATTTTATTACAACCGTTTATGATAATGGGAGTCTCGCATTAGAAAAAATTGATGCGCTTCGCAACGTGGATTTTGTTGCCATTTCTCTAGACTCGTTAAATCCAAAGATAAATGATTACATCAAGGGAGTTAAGGGGTCTTGGGAAAAGGCTATGGAAGCTATTGAGACACTGCACAAAGAAGGCATAAACGTATGCGTATCACCTACAATATCTCAGTTGAATCTATATGAAATTGTAGATTACACTAAATATTTTCTTGCGAAAAAGATCCCGGTGCTCTATTGCCTCTATTCCTACGATGTTCCAGTTGAATCCGAACAGCTATTCAACATAGGCAGGAAAAACGATGAATTTGAAATAGTGGACAAAGAAGCGATGGTCAAACTTTGCGATGATCTGATTCAATTAAAGAAGAATAATTCCGGTATGCTTATCACCACTAAGATCTTAGAGGCTGTTAAGCAGCTTTTCTTGAATGGGAAAAGAATCTGGAAATGCCGTGCCTTGACGAATTTCTTCATGATTGATCATCTTGGCCGAGTTGCGGGCTGTCATGTTCGCAGTCCAGTAACAACCATATTTGAATTGCCAAAAATGTGGGATTCTCCAGAGTTTGATAGATTAAGGAGTATTTACCGCGAGTGTAAAGGATGCACATACTTATGCTACATCTTCTATTCTATTCACAGCGGGGTAATTGGAAACTTCGAAATAGTCAGGGAAAATTGGAAAAATGCAAAAATATTGTTAAGCAGTTAGAGTTTGTATCCTATTTTCCTTAGAAATTCCTTTCTCTTTTTTATGTCTTCTTCTGATTCTACTCCTTTGCTTTTATATCCATCAATTACGCCTAGAATCCCCCTTCCTTGCTCTGTCTCCGCAACTACTACTTGAAGTGGATTGGCCGTGGCGGCATGTATGCAACATACTTCTGCAACTTGCTTCACCTTATCCATTACATTGATTGGGTAGGCGTTTCGCAGTATTATTATGAATGCGTGGCCGCATGCGAGTTTTAATGCGTTTTTAACAGCTATTTCTTTTAGTTCTTCATCGTTTCCTTCGCTTCTTACTAGACATGGGCCGGAGCTTTCGCAGAATCCTATTCCAAATTTTATGTTTGGAGCGGAACTTGCCAGTGCCTCGTATAGGTCTTCAACTGTCTTTATAAAATGGGCTGTTCCAAGTATTACGTTGCAGTCTTCAGGCTTTTCTATCTCAACTATTTTCAGCTCCAACCGTTATCCCTCCGCTTGGCTTATGACAATGCATATATTTATTCAAGGTTTGCTTTATAGAGATTGGCATGGACATAGCTTCAGATTTAGGAATAATCGCCATAATGGTTGTTCAGCTTTACGCCATTCTTAATCCGGTAAGTGTTATTCCAACCTATCTATCATTGATGGAGGAAGTTGACAAGATTCAGAGGAGACGTCTATTAAGAAAGGCGGTGATTACTGTTTTTCTTTTGATGTTAGTCTTTCTTTTGGGAGGAAGCTTCATTTTAGGATTTATGCGAATAGGAGTCGACTCGGTAAGATTCGGCGGAGGAATCCTCCTCTTTGTCATATCAATAGACATGCTGGGCGGAGTTTCCAGAACGAAGACCATAGAAGAACGTGAACAAATGTTCATAGTTCCCATAGCTTCGCCTCTACTCGTCGGTCCCGGAACAATAACGACGCTAATTGTATTCTCAGCTGTTTATCCAGCCCATTTAGGAGTAATAAGCGTAGCAATAACCGCGCTGCTCATCTACTTGACTTTAAGAGGCTCCGAACAGATTACGGGAATTATTGGAAAAAATGGAGTTAGAGCCATGGGAAGACTAATGGCGATAATCATCGCGGCGACAGCCGCTGAAATGATTCATACCGCACTCTACAATTGGGGGATAGCGAAAGCTTGAGAAAGCCAATAGCCTTCCTCAAACTTCTTAGGCCAGCTAATTGTTTCATGATGGGATTTGCAGTAATAGTTGGCGCCGCGCTTGCAACTGGAACGGAAATCGCTGAATGGTGGCAAAATCTAATTTTAGGCTTTTTAACAGGCTTTTTGCTTACTGGCGCGTCGATGGCGATAAACGATTATTACGACCGAGAAATAGATGCTATTAATGAGCCTGGAAGGCCAATTCCCAGCGGAGCGATAACGCCTAGCCAAGCGTTAGCTTTCGCATTTCTACTTACGGTTGCTGGGTTGACAGCCGCTTTAATGACCAATCTTGAATGTTTGGCTCTAGCAATTATAAGCTGGATTATTTCTGTTTCCTATGTAACTTTCGGTAAGCAGACCGGTCTTTTCGGAAACTTTCTTGTAAGTGCATGCGTTTCAGTTCCATTCATTTATGGAAATTTTGCGGTTGAAAAGCTTAATTTTGCCGTTTTCCTCTTTGCAGCCATGGCTTTTCTTTCGAATACTGGCAGGGAAATAACAAAGGGAATAGTTGATATTGAGGGGGATAGAGCCAAAAATATTGGGACGTTGGCTGTTAGGTTTGGAAGCAAATGTGCAGCGTGTGCGGCTGCAATTTTTTATTTTGCAGCTGTCGCCTTAAGTCCGCTGCCAGTCATTTTTGGGCTTGTCTCGTTATGGTTCGTTCCCTTTGTTCTTATAACCGACATTGGACTAATATTTTCCTCACTTTCTCTTCTTAGGGATTTCTCGCGGGAAAACGCTAGGAAGGTTAAGAATATGGTTCTAGTCTGGTTTGTTTTCGGTTTGTTAGCCTTCATTTTTGGAGCTTTTCCTCAGCCGCCAGCCTCTCTATAAGTTTTAGAAGTTTTTCAAAGTCAGATTTTTCTGGTTTAAATTCTTCTCTGTATGGGCATAGTTCATCTAGGATGGGCTTTCCGCTTTCTTCATCGTATACTAGTGGATAGAGTCGGCATCCTTCCGGTCTAAAATCGTAGATTTTGCAGCCATTTTCTGTTAGAAAGTAACATTTTCCGTTCCTATTTTTTAGTCTCCATTCTTTTCCAATTTTTACGGCGAAATCTTCAATTTTGAATCCTAAACTTGAAATTCGCCTTATATCCTCGCTTGTTAATGGCATTTTAGTATCTATGCAGCATTTTACGCAGTTATGTCTTCTGCATGGTTCTCCGCTGTTTAAAGGACTTTTCCGCTTCAATTCTCATCCTTCTCTAGCGCCCTTTTTACAATTTCAACTCTTTTGCAGAAGGCGCACACTTCAGCTGAGGATGGATACCCGCAAATTTTACATTTTGTAAGTTTTGGCTTTTCAATTGCTTTTTCCAGAATTGGAATAAGTTTGAGGAAGTTTTTTAGCATTTGATGCCTAAACGCAGGATTATTCTTGGATAGATATTCAAGCATTTCCCTATTTCTCTGCAGACGCTCCCTATGCGCATATGGACAGTCAGCCTCGCGGAATGGCACATCCGCATAGAGACAGTAAAGAAGATTTTCCCTTTCAGGAGTCTTTATTAATGGCTTAACTTTGAATGTTTGATTTGGCATTAAGGGTTCTAAGACTGGCTTCAGCCTAACTAGCTGGCTCCAGTTTCCATTAAAGAAATTGTTGAGCATGGTGGCGACAACGTCGTCTAGGTTGTGGCCTGTCGCCAAAATTTTTGTTTTTGCCCTTTTAGCTAAGACCTCGAATAGGTGGCGTTTGATTGTTCCGCATGCAGAACACATTTTTCGCCTATAAATTGTCTTTTTGAAATCGTCTATTGAAAATCCAAGCTCATCCTTTAGGCTGAAAACTTCAAGCTCAACATCCAACATTTTAGCTAGTTCTTCAACCTTTTCTCTGCAGTGCTGCGAATAACCTTTTATTCCTAAATCTACATGTAATGCAACAAATTTTGCGGCTGGAAAAGCATTTTTTAGGCTGTGTAAAAGTGCCATGCTGTCCTTTCCGCCGGAAACAGCCACGCCGACTTTGGCTTTTGAATCGAACATTTTGTATTCTTCAACTGTTCTTCTTATGCGGTTTACGTAGTATTCTTTGAAGCAGTCTGGGCATAGGTTCAGCCTAGCATAATCTAAGTGAATTTCGGCTGGAGCAGAATGGCACTTGCTGCATGTGGCTGGCATTTCAAAAAGACATGGAAGCGGGCTTTTAATAAGCTTAGCTATTCCAGACTCTTCAACCCATTAACCTTTTGAGATTTAAGGTAAACTTTTAGCTTAGAAATGCAGTTTAATCCTTAAGATGATTAGTGATGGACTTGGCTGCTGCATATACTCCTATACAGCAGATACTGGACGGAAAATTCGAAGGTGAACATGTCAGAATTAGAGGATGGGTTTACCGTAAAAGGGAAATAAAATATACAATTTTCATTTTGGTTCGCGACGTTACAGGAGTTATTCAGTGCACAGTTAAAAGCGACAGCCCAGCATGGTCTGAAGCCGACAAGGTTACGATAGAGTCTTCAGTGATTCTCGAAGGAACAGTCAAGAAAGACGAGCGGGCTCCTGGAGGCTACGAGATACAAACAGATAAACTTACAATTGTTGGCTTGGCTGAAACTTTTCCGATAACAAAGGATTATAGCGAAGAGTTTCTTCGTGATGTTCGCCATTTGTGGCTTAGAAGCAGACGCATGACTCTAATAATGCTTGTTAGAAGCCGAGTTTTAGAGTTTATTCGTGAATTCTTTAAGAGCAGAGGCTACGTGGAAGTTTCTCCTCCAATGTTCATTTCAAGCGCATGTGAAGGAGGAGCAACCCTTTTCGGCTTAAAATATTTCGATAAGGAGCTTTACTTAACCCAGAGCGCCCAGCTTCATCTAGAAGCGCTAATCTATTCGCTTGAAAAGGTTTATTGTATTGCTCCTTCCTTTAGGGCTGAGAAAAGCCGGACCATTCGGCATTTGGCCGAATACTGGCATGTTGAGGCTGAGGCCGCCTTCACAACCATGGAGGACATGATGAAGCTTGAGGAAGACTTGGTGGCTTATGTCTGCCACAAAACAGCTAAAGAATGCAAAAGGGAACTTGAAGCGTTAAAGGTTGACATTGAAAAATTGTTGAAGGTTAAGACTCCGTTTCCAAGAATCACCTATAACGAGGCTATTGAGAGGCTTCAGAAGAAGGGATTCAAAATCGAATGGGGAGAAGACCTCGGCTATGACGAGGAAAAGGCATTGGCGGAAGAGTTTGGGCATCCCTTCTTCATTTATGCCTATCCGAGAAAGATTAAGGCATTCTACTGCAAAACCTACCGTGACAATCCGGAATTGGTAATGTCGGAGGACATGCTTGTTCCAAGAATAGGCGAGATAATAACTGGAGGAGCCCGCGAAGACGACAAGGAAGAATTGATTAAACGCCTAAAAGAGTTTGGCCTACGCCAAGAAGACTATGAATGGTACATTGACTTAAGGCGTTACGGAACTGTTCCGCACGCTGGCTTCGGGCTTGGCGTAGAACGTCTTTTGGCTTGGATGCTTGACCTAAACAGCGTGATGGAAGCCATACCATTCCCAAGAACAATAAGGAGATATTATCCATAACGGAAAGAGAAAGGAAGATTACAGAAGCGCGTATGCAATTATCACTGGGGCGAAGACAAGCGCAGTCATGTTTATCAGTTTCGTGAATATGTGAAGTGAAGGCCCAGCAACATCCTT
>CAYXFE010000010.1:0-13671 GCA_964464195.1 uncultured Candidatus Bathyarchaeia archaeon | reverse complement strand
AGAGAACTAGGAAAAAGAACGGCGGAACTAGCCCTAAAACTGAAAAAATAAAAACATCCATGAACAAGCATTTTTCCGAAAAGTTTAGAGGACGGAACATTCATCAAGTAATGAGGTTAAGCCATGAAAAAACTTGTGACCATAGGACGTGGTGGAACCGGAAAAACAAGTTTCGTCGCTTTAATGACGAAATATTTGATAGAAAAAGGCGTAGAGCCAATTCTGCTTGTAGATGCTGACCCAGACCAGAATTTAGGTGAAATGCTTGGTATAGACCTTGAAAAGCAAGGTAAGAAATCAATTTCCGAGCTAGTTGTTGAAACATTTATTGAAGGAAAAGGAACAACATTCGGCGTTCCGCCATCCGAGCGTATGGAAAGCAAGATATGGGAGAAAGGCATGTATGAAGGCGAATATTTCGACTTTATCGCCATAGGAGTAAAATGGGTTGAAGGATGCTATTGTCTACCAAATGCCGCCTTGAAAGGAGCAATGGAGAAGCTTTCCAAGAATTATGAGTTCATCCTTATCGATTCGCCGGCTGGCCTAGAGCATTTGAACAGACGGATAACCCACCAAATAGATGATATATTCGACATAATTGACCCTTCAAAGAAGTCTTTCGACCATGTTTATCGAGCTAACAGAATAGCGAAAGAAGTTAAAATAGAATTCAAAAACTTCTACATAGTTGGCGGATACAGATTCCCCGAAGAAATGGGCAGAAAAGCTGAGGAAATTACTGGGATGAAGTTTCTTGGAAAAATAGCCTATGATGAGAATGTTGAGAGATACGTCCTTGAGGGAAAATCGCTACTGGAGCTTCCGGATGATTCGCCAGCCTACCTGTCTGTTAAGGAAATTATGCGTAGAGCCGGCTATTAGCAGACTAAAAGTCTTTTTAGAATTTCTTCAGCCTCTCGCTTACCTTTCAAATTCTTCATGAGGATTTTTCCAGTTCTATAAATTCGCATTTGCTTTCCTTCAAATTCTATGTCGTAGGCTATGTTGGCCAACGACCTAACAATCTTGGCTTTGTCTAAAATTTTCTTGATAGCTTCATCCTTTCCCTCATGCTTTAGCATTACAATTATGTCTCTTTCTTCTCCGCATGCCTCCTCAATGTTTGCGACATACTTCTCTAAAATTTCATTATGCGACACTTTCTATATTCCTCAAAACTTCGATGAATCTGTCGATTTCCTCCTTCGTGTTGTATATGTAGAAGCTTGCTCTCGCCGAGCCTTTAATTCCAAGTCTGCGATGGAGAGGCTCGGCGCAATGGTAGCCGCTTCGAACCATTATGCCAAAACTATCAAGCATTAAGGCGACATCATGGGGATTCATTCCATCAATGTTAAATGGAATAATTCCGCATTTAAGAGAGGCATCTTTCGGTCCATAAAACTTGACTTTTTCAAATTCTCCGAATCTTTTCAAGGCGTACTCGGTTAATTCGCGTTCATGCCTTTGAACATTTTCCATTCCGATTCGCCGGAGATATTTTACTGCTTCCATTAGGCCTATTCCGCCGCAAATGTTGGGTGTTCCAGCCTCAAACTTCCACGGTAGGTCATGCCATTCTATTTGGCAGTTTCCATTTGGAGATTGACATCTAACAGATTTTATCATGCTTCCTCCGCCGAGGAAGGGCTCCATCTCTTCTAGAAGCTCTCTTTTTCCGTAAAGAACCCCTATTCCTGTTGGTCCAAGCATTTTGTGGCCGGAAAAGGCGAGAAAGTCTACATCAAGATTTTTCACGTCTATTGGCATGTGCGGAACCGATTGGGCACCATCCAGAATGATTATTGCGTCATGTTCATGTGCAAGTTTCGCTATTCTTTTAACATCGTTTATTGCACCAGTTACATTTGATACGTGAGAAACGCAAATAATTCTGGTTTTTTCTGTTGTTAGTTGTTCTAGGCTTTCAATGTTTAGAGTTCCATCTGCATTAATGTCTGCATATTTAACTTTGAATCCGCGAATTTTTGACAGTATTTCCCATGGAACAATGTTGCTGTGATGCTCCAGCAGAGTCGTTAAAACCTCATCGCCTTCGCTGAGCTTGTTAAGCGCCCATGAATACGCAACCAAATTTATCGCTTCAGTAGTATTCTTAACAAATACTATTTCTTCCATCCCATCCGCATTTATGAAGTTGGCTACTTCTTTATGGGCGTTCTCGTAAAGTTCTGAGGCTTCCTGCGAAAGAGTATGAACGCCTCGATGGATGTTGGCGTTATACTTTTCATAGAATTCCTTCATTACATCTATGACTTGTCTTGGTTTTTGAGAAGTTGCGGCGTTGTCGAAATAGATGAGTTTATAGCCATTAATTTCCCTATCGAGAATTGGAAAATCCTTCCTAATCTCGTAGGGGTTAAACATTTATCTTTTCCCTTCAAATTCACCCATTTTCTTGGCGAGCATTTTGGCGAGTTCTTCCTCTTCCAATGCCTGTTTCTCCTCGAAAGTTTGTTCTTCGGGAAGCCATTCCGGATTTTTCCCCTTCTTCTTATAATATTGTCTTATTGCCCTTCTTAAGGCTCCAATAGCCAATATTCCGCAGTGAAACTTTACTGAGGGCAGCCCGCCGATCTCCTTTACGACAGTTTTCCATGAAACTTCCCATGCCTCCCTTAGGGTTTTTCCCTTAATCATTTCTGTTAGTATGCTGGAAGTTGCGATGTTTGCGGCGCAGCCGTAGCTTTCGAAAGAGGCCTTTTCGATCACTTCTTTCTTCTCGTCGATTTTTAGGTAGAAGGTTATCATGTCTCCGCATGCCGGGTTGCCGGCCACAGCCGACACTGTTGCGTCTTCCATTTTCCCAAGGTTTTTAGGATTCCTAAATAATTCCAGAACCTTCGGATTGTAGGGCAAAGGCGACCTTGACATTAGCTTTCACCCATTGAACCATAAATTTTCCTAAGCCTCGCCACGGCTTCTGGAATAACCCTCAAAACATAATTTATGTCTTCCTCTGTATGATAACGTGTAACCTTCATTAGGATGCTTCCATGCGCCTCCTCAAACTTTCTTCCAATCGCTATTAATACGTGGCTTGGCTGTAAGGCTCGCCGGGTACACGCGCTTCCGCTTGAAACATAGACGCCTTTTAGGCTAAGCTCTATTGTGAGGGCTTCTCCTTCGCATTTTAAAAAGCTAATATTAACATTGTCTGGGCTTCTCTTTTCGCCAGTCGGCCCATTAAGAATAGTCTCTTCGACATTGCCAAGAATTCCCTCTATTAGCTTGTCTCTCAGCCTTTTCATATGGGAAATGTTTTGCTCAAAGTTTTGGAAGGCAAGCTCTGAAGCCTTAGCGAAGCCAACTATGGCTGGAGTGTTCTCTACGCCTGGCCAAAGCCTCTGCGTGCCAATTTGCCCCTCAATTATTCTTTGAAGCCTAAATCCTTCCCTTACATAAAGCGCGCCAACTCCTCTCGGCCCCAGAATTTTGTAGCTGCTAAGAGTAGCCAAATCGACAGGAATCTCTCTTACATTGAACGATATTCTGCCGTATGCATCTGAGAGATCTGTGTGAAAGATGATGTCTGGATTTTTATCCTTAACTATTTCTAGAATCTCTTTTATTGGCTGTATTGTGCCAATCTCATTGTTTACTGCTGAAAAGCATGCAAGAACAGTGTCTTTATCAATTTTTTCCTTCAGTTTTTCCAGATTTACAAAGCCTTCCCTGTCTACTGGAACCTTTTCGGTTTTAAATCCGTATTTTTCAAGCATTTCACAGACATGAATTATGCTTAACGGCTCAATTTCGGAAATAACTATTTTGCTTCCTTCCTTTCTCTTTTTTAGGGCAGTTCCAATTATTGCTAGGTTGTTTGCCTCCGTTTCTCCGGGAGTAAAATTGATTTCTTCAGGGTTTTTCCCGCCTAAAAAGCTGGCTATTTTCTTTGCGGACTTGATTATGGCTTCGTAGGCTTCCCAGCCCGGCTTATGCGTAAGCGTGGGATTACCATACGCTTTTCTGTTAAAGTATGGGAGCATAGCCTCAACAACTTCTTCAGGAACAGGACTTGAATTCTCAATATCCAGATAAACTTCTCTCTCTAGGCCTTCATGAGCCTTAATTAATTCTTCAACGCTTTCAACCAAGACTGTTTCACCGCTTTGGTTCTAAATAGTTAATAACGCTGTTATAAACATTCCCTAGAAAAAGCAGAGTCAAAGCGGGCGGCGGGTCCTGAGGTTCGGCGCCCAGTTTTTGCCGAGCCATATCCGCCTCCTAGCTCATGCCCGCACCCCCTTGAGCGCTGAACGTCCAGGCTTAGGTTGCTCCCTCCCGGGCCTGGCCAGGTTCGCCTGGTGAACGCGATGGCTAGCCTCCCTACGGAGGCCGCCCCGCGACCGCCAGCCCCAAGGGACGGGCATTCATGGTTTGGAGGCGAAGGGCTCGGCAAGCTTAGACGCCTCAGCCTCAGCTTTCGGCCCGTCGTATAGGGGGTTTACGGTCGAGGCATGCGCCTCTCAGGGGACCCCTAGCCCCCCGCCTAGACCCGCCGCCCAAAATATGAAGTGAGATCTAGAAAGATAAAGTTTTAGTGAAAATCAACATCATAAGCGACCCTTTTCACCAGTAAAAATTTTAAGTTTGTTTGCGGTGCTCTTGTTTCTTTTAGTTTCTGGAGGAATCTAAACATGGCGGAGTTTAGGAGAAAGGAAAGATACTATCATGAGCTCGTAATAATTGCGGTCATAATTGGTGTTTTTTGCGGATTAACCGCCATAATGTTTAGCACCTTGCTAAACTTAATAATGCAATTATTCCTTGAAGTGCCAGTCGAATATACTATTCTTGAACCAAATAAACCAGAAATTCCGAATCCGCCTAAAAAGCCTTGGCTCATACCCTTAATAGTCACATTAGGAGGGTTACTTGCCGGAATAATAGTTTTTAAGTTTGCGCCAGAAGCTGAAGGGCATGGAACTGACGCCGCAATAGCAGCATTTCACAGGTTCGCCGGGAAAGTTAGGGCTAGAGTGCCTCTTGTCAAGATGGTTGCTTCCGCAATTACGATTGGTTCTGGTGGAAGTGCGGGTCGTGAAGGACCTATGGCGCAGATAGGCGCCGGAATAGGCTCAAAATTGGCATCCATACTTAAATTTAACACTAGAATGAGGAGAATAGCCCTCGTAACTGGAATAGGCGCTGGAATAGGAACTATTTTTAAGGCTCCGCTTGGTGGAGCGATTTTTGCGCTTGAAGTTTTATATAAAAGGGATTTTGAAGTTGAAGCCTTACTTTCAACATTTATCGCATCTTCGATTGGATATGCAATTTACGGAGTTTTCGCTGGATGGGAGCCTGTCTTTAAAATTCCATCCCCGGTTTTCCAAAATCCCCTTCAACTTATTTTCTATTCAATGCTTGGGGTTGCCTCCGCTCTGGTCGGCGTTCTCTACGTTAAAGCTTTCTTCACTGCTAGAACTCTCTTTAGGCAAATGAGAATTCCTAAGTTCTGTAAACCCGCTGTAGGCGGTCTTCTAACAGGCATTATTGGAATGTTTATTCCTCAAGTATTAGAGACCAGTTATGGATGGATAACCCTCTTCACCTACGGAATCTTTCCGACCGTCCTCAAGAATGGAAGCTGGGTTTATTCAAATTCATGGAGTATAACAGCCTTGTTCCTAGTTCTGCTGGCTTTGGCAAAGATAGCCGCAACCTCATTCACCATTGGCAGTGGAGGAAGCGGAGGAGTATTCGCTCCAGGATTAACAATAGGCGCTTCAATAGGCGCGGCGCTTGGCATAACCTTCATGAATATGGCTCCAAACCTTGTCGGAGAGCAAACCAGCTTTTTAACCTCCGCCATAGTTATAGGCGCCATGTCGCTTTTCGCTGCTGTTTCTAAAGCTCCAATCGCAGTTTTAATCATGGTCAGCGAAATGACCAAGACCTACGAGCTTATAGCTCCAGCCATGCTTTCAATAGCAATCGCCTACTTCCTCAGCGGAGACTATACAATCTATCCCGAACAAGTAGAGAATAGAGCACATTCGCCAGCCCATGCAAGAGAATTCCACAGAAACCTACTTAATGAAATGAAAGTTAAAGATGCCATGAAAACGGAATTCCCAACCCTCAAACCAGAAGTTTCAGTCGAAGAAGCCCTAAGAGTGATGGCGAGATCCGGCCTTAGAGGAATTCCCGTAGTCAGCGAAGGCGAACTTGTAGGTATAGTAGCATTTGAAGACATAACTAACGTTCCAAAGGACCTAAGAAAAACGACAAAGGTAGAAGAGATAATGAATAGGAGGCTAATTGTTGCCTACCCGGACGAAACGCTTTACGAAGCCCTAAAGGCGATGACTATGCATAACGTCGCTCAACTACCAGTAGTCAAACATAGAGGCTCAAAAGAAATAGTCGGCATCCTAACGCGAAGAGACATTATTGAGGCTCATGACCGCATGGTACTATTCATATTCGGCGAAGAAGAAACCTAAACTTGCCAAATCAAGCTTTATTTCCCTATCTGAGCCAATTCAGAAACCTTATCCTTAATCAGATTGAAAATCCTCCGCGCCTCTCTTCTTGGAAGAAAATAGGGGTCTTCTACGTTCCAAACAACTATCCTACCCGCGCAGCTTGGGCATCTTTCAATTACCATTCGCCTCAATTTCTCCTCCATCACAACGATAACGTCGTATTCATTGAGCTTTTTCTCTTCTAGGCTTTCCGGATAATCCTTCAAATATTTTTCAGCGTTCTCTTCAGCCAAAAACTGTCTTGCCAAATCTGAGATGAAGTTTGCCGGACTTATTCCAGCTGAGTCAATTTTCCATTCTGGTCTAAGTTTCTTTAGCAAAGCCTCAGCGACTGGGCTTCGATAAGCGTTTCCCCAGCAAACAAATAGAACCTTCATTTCAGCATGAGGATGTCTTCCAAGAATATAAGTGATACTGAATTTCGGATAATTATTACCATTTCACAACAGTTATACTAATCCACTTTATTAATCCGCAAATAGAAACTGGAATAGACAAATGAACAAAATGTCTAACTTAAGAGAAATAAGAGCAAAAAGGGAAGAATTATCTGAGTTCTTGGTGAAAATAATAGATTGCAGCTTGAAGGAAATATTTGGAGAGCACGCCGTTTCAATAATTTATGACTACATGGAAAGAAGGCTTTCACTAAGAAGGGAGGAAATACCAGAAAGAATAGAGGATTTCAGAGAAGGCCTTAGAGAATTCCTCAGCACAGGGGCATGCGTCGTTGAAAAAGCCATACTAAAAAAGCTTTACAAAAATTACGGTCTAGATTTTGAAGAGGAAGAAGATCACGGTTTTGAATATTATATTAGAGAGCTGAAGAGGAGGATAAGGAAAGAAACTAAACGTTGACTTACTCCTCTTCTTCCTTTCCGTAAATCATATGCAAAAATATGAATACTAAGGCTATGAAGGATAATGCCATTAGAATAAATATTATGACTTGGAAGTATGTTGCTGGATCCAAGTTTTACACCTTCTAGATTAGTATTCGTTTTAGATATTTAAGCAGTAACGTTTTTCCACTCCTTCATTAAGGTTTCGTATAATTCATCACTTTCATTTATTTGGTCAAACCAGCCTAGGGCTTCAGCCAATTTCTGCGCAATCAAATGATAGCATAGGTGGGCTTCGCGGTCCATGACTCGAAAGTAGAAATCGTCGCATGTGCAGAATTCGGCTGCTGGAAAAATGAGGTAGTCCCTATTTTTGCCTACAACTATCCAGACAACTCTTCCGCTAGGCTCGAAAACATATTTTTTAACTTGCCCCTCCCTTACGGCTTTCCATGCTCTGAGAAATCTCTTCCCGAAAAGCGAGTAAAGTTTACCAATATCTTCGCCAGTTAACTTTCCATTTCGTTTCACATTCTCTAATATCTCATTTAGTAATTTGTTTTCTTTCTCTTCCATTCTTTCAAGACCTAAAATGGGGGAGATTAATGGGGCTACTCTACTTTTATTGGTTCTCCTTTTGGCTTTCTCTCTTCCTTCTTTGGAAGGGTAACCTCTAAAACTCCGTTCTTGTAGCTTGTTTTCGCTCCTTTAGGGTCAACCTTTGCGGGTAATTTAACTTCCTTGTAGTATTTCCTTTCAGGCGTGTCAACAGATATTGTCAACGTGTCTTCTGTTCCATGCAACTGTATATCTTCCTTATTTACGCCTGGGAGTTCGGCTATTACCTTTACTTCTCCGTTTGTTACGTATATGTCAACGAGGGGTTCGCGTTCTTCTCTTATTCTCGGGCCGAAGCGTGTCGGCTTAACATTGCCAAATTCTCTGATTTGCGGTTTTCCGTCAGGTCCTATTGTTATGCTGTAGCCATAAACGAAGGGGCCCCACTCGCGAACTGTTGTTCCATCCGGCAGTTTCCTTTCTCGGATGTATTCTCTTGGAATTTTTGATGTTAATTCCTTTATTTCCTCTTCCATCATGCGTTCGAATTCTCTGAACATTTCGTCTATGTCTTCGAATAGCCAGCTTCTGAAGAATGGGAATCTTCGTCTTCGCCTAAACCAATCTGGATAATCTTCATTCCAGCCCATAATTATCGCCTCCACCAAAAGCTCGCATGAAGGGGATTATAAAAATTTCTGTTAAAAACGGCTACATCAACATTCTAAGCTGATTTATCCTTCCCAGATAGGTTCCATCAAGCATATATACTTCAGCCTCGCTCATATTTACGGCGCCGGAACGCAATATAGGGCCAATAAAGTCTCGATACTTCTCTTCTTGACATATGCTGCCAGCATTTACCGGCTGCCCGCCAAGAAAATCGTTAAAGGCTGGCATTATGAAGAGCTTATTAACCCTCGGAACCACGCCGAATTCTTTCTCAAAGGCACTAGTTACATCATTTTCAAATTTTATTTTAAGCTTCTTCAGCAAAGTCCTTGCAAGCTTTAGGCCGTCACATTTCGCTTCTACCCATACCTGACTTGTAATTCTGAAGCCAAGTGGGTCTCGAAAAACAACTACTGGATGTAAATGTCCAATAACAAGGTTTTTGCAGGCTAAAAGTTCAGGTGAGGGCCACGCGTGACCGTGAAAAAATCCGGTTTCGCCTATTCTAATGCCTGTTATTGGCAAAATCTTAACATTTTCTGGAAGTAAAGGTTCGAGGTTTCCGTCATGATTTCCTGGAACAACCATTATTTCGTTAACTTCTTTGGCTATGCTTTCAAAAAGCTGCGGTACATCCCGCCATTCTTCAACTTCAGCCCTTGCGATTGTGTGTTTCACGTCTCCTAGAAAGAGTATTTTTTCGGGTTTAGCTTTCCTTATGATTTCGCTGAGTTTTCTCTGAAGTTTGATGGTTTGTGAGGGAACATGGACGCCTTCCTCAGCCAGAGAAACTTCCCATCCTATGTGCAAATCGGCGACAACAACCGTTTTTTCATTGTTTTCTGTTGCTAGCAGGGCGGGATAGGGAGTTAGAAGCTTAATCATCGCTAATCACGGATTAAACGTAGAATTTCTTCATGAAGCTTTCTGTTTCCAGCAGCCACCAGCGAAACTCTTTCTTGAGGTGTGATTTTAGCCTCCAATTCTTTCCCATCTGGAGCGGTAACTACTCCACCGGCTTCTTTCACTATAAGATAAGCCGCAGCCATATCTAGGACGCGCATCTTTCCCCTAATATCGACAAATGCATCTATACTTCCGTCAGCCACATAGCAGAGCTGGAGAGCGTTTGCCCCAAAATATCTTGGATGCTTATTCAAAGCAATTATACGCGTAATTTTCTCATGAAGAGTTTGATTCGCAGCCTTGTATGTGTTTATATCCACGCCTATCACAGATTCTACGAGACTGGCTTCTTGGGAAGGACTTATCCTTTCGTTGTTTTTGTATGCTCCTTTCCCCTTTTCAGCGGCGTATGTTACGCCGTGAATTATGTCCATGACAACTGCGGCTTCGATTCTACTCAGAAATGGTTCTTTAGCCATTGCAATGGAAGTTGCCATAAATGGAATTCCATGCAAGGCATTGGTTGTTCCATCGAGTGGATCACATATAACATAAAGGTTTTCGGGAGACTTTCCCAGCTCGATTATTCCCTTTTCTTCGCTGAATATTGTGCATGAGAGCTTGGCTTCTCTTATTTTCTTTATTAGGGCTTCTTCGGCTCTTAAGTCGATTTCCTTTGTTAAGTCTCCGCCAGCACCTCTACCATAGGTTTTTGCAGCTTCCTTTGTTCCAATAAGGGGAAAGATTTCTCTTCTAATTTCTTCGGCGCATTTCCTTAATATTTCTAAATTTCCCACTTTCACAACCTACTGCTAGTTCTGATGATAGATTATGAAGATTATATTAATAATTCCCATCTAGACCATGAAGTTTGCATTTGAATAATTATTGTTGTTTCATAATGGATAATATTTGCTTTTAAGATTTTGAACTTATAACGATAGCTGGCGTTGGTCTTAGAAATGCAGAAGTGCAAATTTAATCGTCTGCTTGCCAAGGCAGTTGATGAAAGTTTAAGTTTTCTCGGAGAATCCGCTAAATACTCAATTTACTTCCATCTTGAATACTCATTTGGATTGAGAAAAGAGGAGATACCTAAAAGACCGGAAGTATTCGCTGAAAAACTTGAGAGCCTCCTTAAGGATGGGTCAATATACATTGAAAGACTAATTTTAAAGAGGCTTTATGAAAGTGTAGGTTTAGAGTTAAAATGTAAACGGAACTACTCATTCCTAGACTATATCAATGAAGTCAAGGAGCTTCTAAGCAAACAGAGCGAAAAGAAAGTTAAGGAGAGACTTTGAATTGCGGAAAGTAAACGGTGAATTTCTAGAAATTTTTGATGAAATCGACGCACCAGTCTATGTAGCTGACCCTGAAACCTATGAAATCTTGTATGCAAATAAGGCGATTAAAAGATTCTTCGGCAAAAAACTTATCGGCAAAAAATGTTATCAAGCCTTCCAAAATCTTGATAAGCCTTGCCCGTTCTGTACGAACAAATACATTTTTGGAGAAAATCTTGGAAAAACCTACATTTGGGATTTTCAGAATAAACACAACGGCCGCTGGTATCACTGCATTGACAGAGCCATAAAATGGCATGATGGAAGATATGTAAGATTTGAAATCGCAATAGACATAACTGACAGAAAGCGCTTTGAAGAAAGACTGACAACCCTTCACAAGTTTAGCCAACGCCTGCACATGGCGAAAAAATTTGAAGACATATATTCTCTGACCCTCAATGTAATTAAAGGAACTTTAGGATTCGAATACGCAAACATCCTATTATCCGACGGAAAATACCTCCGGGTAGTTGCCCAAATAGGCTATCCTGAATCTTTAGGGAAAAAGTTACCGCTTGAGGGAGATAAAGGCATAACCGTCAGAGCAGCAAAAACCAAAAGACCTGTACTTATTCCAGACGTAACAAAAGAGCCGGCCTATGTGAAATCGCTGCCTAGAATCCGCTCAGAATTAGCTGTTCCAATAAAGATTAGAAATAAAGTTTTAGGAGTACTCAACATTGAAAGCAGGCGGCTTAACGCCTTTGATAAGCAGGATTTAGAGCTTCTTGAAATTCTCGCGGCTCACGCAGCAGTAGCCATCAACGGCTTAAAAGAAAAGGAAAACGCAAAAAGAAAATCTAAACAGCTTACCGCCCTAATGAAGGCTACAACAGAAATTGTCAGCGCAAAGGACTTACGTTCAAGGCTTAAGGTAATAGCAAAGGCCATAAACTCGCTAGGATGGAGAAGAGTAGTAATCTCGGTAAGAGACGAGAACCTAGAAATCGTTGATTTAGTAACCGTTGGTTTAACAAGAGAAGAACGAAAGCTTTTATGGGAGAGAAGAGCTCCCGGCCACGTTTGGCGTGAAAGATTAGGGCCAAAATTCCATCGATACAAAATGGGAGAATTCTTTTATCTCCCATGGAATGACCCATGGGTTCGCGAACACGTCCATGGAATCCCTCCGGAGGTCCCTCCAGACAAGGCTAATTTCGTCGCCGGAGTCCCCAGCCGACTCAGCCCAGACGAGATGATTGATTGGCACCCGCAAGATATGCTTTATGCCCCCCTACGCACGCCAGACGGGAAAATAGTTGGAATACTCAGCGTAGATGATCCTATTGATGGAAGAAAGCCGACTCTTGAATCTTTGTCTCCGCTTGAAATTTTTCTGCACATAGCTGCAGTCGCAATTGAAAATGCAAAGCTTATAGAAGAGCTTGAGAAGGCAAGGAAGGAACTGAAAGAATATGCCGAACAGCTTGAACTTAAAGTTCAGGAGAGAACAAGAGAACTAAAAGAGTCGCAGGAAAAACTGCTTAAAGCCGAGAGACTTGCCGCAATAGGACAGCTGGCTGGACAAGTCGGCCACGACCTTCGAAATCCATTAACTGGCATATTAGGTGCAGCATATTACCTAAAGAGGGCGCTCACCAATCTGGATGAAAAATGCAGAAAGATGCTGGAAATAATAGAGAAAGATGCAAAATATGCAAATAAAATAATTGAAGACTTACTTGAATTCTCCAGAGAATACGTACATCTCAACCCTATTACGACTTCTATTAGACATCTTGTAGATAATGCCCTCACGAAGGTTACGGTTCCAGACAATGTTAAGATAATGAATCTAACGAGCTTTAAGCATAAAGTTGAAGTCGACGCCGACCACATGATACGCGTCTTCGTTAACTTGATAACCAATGCAATTGACGCCATGCCGAATGGTGGAGTCCTAAGAATTTGGAGCCGTATCTCAGATAAGCATGTTAAAGTCTTCTTTAAGGATACGGGAATAGGTATACCTAAGGAAAATTTGGATAAGATCTGGGGGCCGCTATTTACCACCAAGGCGAAAGGGATGGGTCTAGGCTTAAGCATATGTAAAAGAATAGTTGAAGCTCATGGCGGAAGCATCAAAGTTAAAAGTAAGGTTGGAGCTGGAACAACCTTCACGGTAATTCTTCCCTTAAAACCTAAAATAAAGGAGATAGGAGGTGAAAAGGTTTGGGTGAACCTGCCAGAATCCTTATTGTCGACGACGACGAAAGCATAAGAGAAGTTCTAACTTCCATCCTGACAGATGAAGGCTACATAGTTGAGGCGGTAGATACCGGCGAGAAAGCAATAAAGGCAACTCATGAAAAATTCTACAACCTAGCCCTAATAGATATTCGACTGCCAGACATGGAAGGAACAAAACTCCTAACAAGACTGAAGGATACTGTTCCACGAATGAGAAAAATAATCATTACGGGATATCCAACCCTGCAAAACGCCATAGAAGCCGTAAACAAAGGAGCAGACGCCTACATAATCAAACCAATAGACATGGAAGAAACCCTAAAAGTTATACGTGAACAACTACAAAAACAGGCAGAAGAGAAAAAATACAGCGAACAAAAAATAGTGGAATTCATAGAAACAAGAGTAAAAGAACTAGAAGCAAAAGAAAGAAAATAACAGAAAACTCCCAATTTTTCCCTTAATTCAATAACTAATTCTCTCCAAATCAGATAGGCATATAGGCTAGGCTGAAAAATTTTAATGCATGATTGTAAGATAACAATTTAGAAAATATGGCGGCCGTAGTCTAGCCTGGTCTAGGACGTCAGCCTGCCACGCTGAGGACCCGGGTTCAAATCCCGGCGGCCGCACCAT
>CAYXFE010000009.1:0-13922 GCA_964464195.1 uncultured Candidatus Bathyarchaeia archaeon | reverse complement strand
ATCTCTGAAACTGAGCTTTATTAGGTCTCCTTCAGCCAAGCCAATCTCTGAAAGAGTCTCTTCAGAAATATTGGTGATAAGATTCCCAAAATCATCTATATGCAAAACTTCGCCGATAACGGTGTTCCCCTCAATAATAGGCTTCGTATATTCCGGAACTATATAATCCTTAATTTCTGGACCGAACTCTTCGGGTGGAATTCCGTTTGCCAGATGGGCTGCCGCCGGAGCGAAAATGTCTCTTCCATGGAATGTTCGCGAGACTTTTGGAAGCATGTAGCGTTTATTCCTAATTTCATAAACATGCTTTATTCCCTGTTTTTCTGCCGCCATCATAAGCAAACCGTTGTCTGGACCAACATATAGGCTGTTTGAAGTTTCAACTATTATGGGTCTACGCTTTGTTCCCACGCCTGGATCAACAACTCCGACATATATTGTTTCTTTTGGAAAGTGTTGGCTTGCAGATGCCAATATGAAGGCGCCCATTCTTACATTGAATTTCTCTATTTGATGGGTTATGTCGATTATTCTGGCTTTTGGACAAATGTTCAGTATAACTGCCTTCATCTCTGCAACATATGGATCTTTCAAGCCGAAATCCGTGATTAGGGCGATTATTGGAATTTCCATTTTGGCGCATCCAACAAAAACATTTAATAAACTCTGCCTTTAAGCTTTAATTCTCAAATTTGAGGTGAAAAATGCTTGATTGAAAGAAAATTGATAATGCTTCCAGGCCCAACGAATGTTCCAGATCGTGTAATGCACGCCATGATAAAGCCAATCATAGGACATAGAGGAGCTGAATTTCACGCGTTATATGAGGAAATTACTGAAAAACTGAAGTATGTCTTTCAGACCCAAAACGACGTTTTCGTTCTAACATGCTCTGGAACAGGCGGGATAGAATGTGCCGTAAGCAACCTCGTCAGTCCAGGCGATAAGGTTATAGTTCCAGTTTTCGGAGTTTTCAGCGAGAGATTAGCGGAAAAAGTAAAGCGGAGAGGCGGAATTCCAGTAGAGCTAAGTCTTCCTTGGGGAACAGCTCCTAGAGCTTCAGAAATAAAGGAAATAGTTGAAAGAGAGCCAGACGCAAAGGCAATATTCCTCGTTTACAATGAAACTTCGACTGGCGTTACAGTCCGCGAACTGCCTGAAATTGGAAGAATAGCCAAAGAAAACAATCTGCTGCTTATTGTAGACGCAATTTCCATTTTAGGCGGAGATAAACTTCCAGTAGATGAATGGAACATTGACTTCTGCATAACTGGAAGCCAAAAATGCATAGCTTGCCCACCAGGCCTAGCAATGATTTCTGTAAGCCAAAAGGCATGGGAGAAAATCGAAAAGACGGAAAACAAGCCAATGTACTTTGACCTATTAAGAATGAAAGAGTACGCCGCCAAGAAGGAAACTCCATTCACGCCAGCACTCCCAATATTCCACGCATTAAATGAAGCGCTGAAAATAATTCATGAGGAAGGCCTAGAAAAAAGATTTGAAAGACACAGAAAATGCGCACAAGCCTTCTACAATGCAATAGAAGCATTAGGATTGACTGTATTCCCGAAAGAGAAGAGTATACGTTCAAACACGGTTATCGCCGTAAACATTCCAGAAAACGTTGAAGACAACAAAGTGCGCAGTATAATGCGAGAAAAATACAAGGTTTTGATTGCGGGTGGAATGGGCAAGCTTAAAGGCAAAATATTCAGAATTGGCTGCATGGGAATAATATCGCAGGCAGAAGTGCTAACTACTTTGAACGCTTTCGGAAATGCACTAAAAGACGCTGGATACCAGCTGGAAATCGAAAAAGGCCTAGAAGCAGCAAGGAAAACCTTCCAATCATAACTTCTCCAATTTTTTAAGCCAAGGCATAAAATCCAATTTTACAAGTTCGTTGGCGGCTACGGCGCATATATGCTTGCAAATACCCTTTTCCAGCACATAATATGGACATGTGCAACTTACCTCGCCCCTAATAACCCGAACATGATACTGGGCTCCTTCTCCGCTCAAAACAATCCATTCATCAGCCGAAACCTTCCTAACATTATCTAAGTAAGCCGAGGCACGTCGCCTAACATGCAATGGTGCATTCTTAAGAACTCTTATCCAAAGCTCCTTTTCGCTATTAGGCAAGGCTTCCTCACAAAATTATTAGCCAGCCATACAGATTAAATTAATGCTAAAAATGGAAATCAAAGAAAAGCTGCAAGTAAAAATTGAGGAGTTAGCTAAGCCTCCGTACTGCGAGATATTATGCTATCCAAGGCTGGAAGAGCGTGAAGTAGCCAGAAGAATTAATGAATTAAAAAGTTTGGGAGTTAAGAAGCTAGAGTTTATTGGAAGCAAGAATGTTTCTGGAATTCCGGTTTTGGGGAAGGGCTGCGTTGGAATAGTTGTTGCCGCACATTTGGAGAACGGAAGAAAGGTTGCGTTGAAGATTAGACGTGTAGACGCTGATAGAGCCAGTATGCGTCATGAGGCTGAAATGCTCAAAAAAGCCAACAGCGTCGGCGTAGGCCCAAAACTTTTAGACTTTACCGAAAACTTTCTCTTAATGCAATACATTGATGGAAAACTCCTCCCAGAATGGCTAAATGAAACAGAAAATCAAAGTTTAGTCAAGAAAATTTTACGCAATCTTCTCCAGCAATGCTTCAAGCTTGACCAAATCGGCCTCGACCACGGAGAGCTAAGCAACGCATCCAAGCATCTAATCATAGACTCAAAGAATAAGCCATACATCCTAGATTTTGAAACTGCAAGCGATAGAAGGAAACCGGCCAATTTAACATCTCTTGCACAGTATTTGTTCATTAGAAAACCCATATCTGAAAAAATAGCCAATATTATTGGAGAAATAGACAGACAAAGGCTAGTGGATGCTCTTAGAAAATACAAAAGAGAAAAAACAGAAGAAAACTTTGAGAGGGTTCTAGAAGTATGCCGTCTCTAATCTTAGCCTAAGATTCACTGCAAGTTGCATTTGCTTGAACATAAATTTGCCTAGTATCACATGCTTTGACGGATACATGCACGGGTGTTGTAGACGTATAAGCATCAAAGGTTATGCGGTAGGTTCCATTTCCATAATCCGTCAAGCCATAGCTTTGCACTTGAATCCATGAGGAACCATTCTGATAATATAGATTAAAGCTTTGAGCTAAAGCCGGACTACCCTCATTAAAAACGTTGCAGACAACCGTGACATGCTTCAAGTTTCCATTTCCTACGCTATAGAAACCTTGAACGTTAATGCTTGTGGTAACATTTATGGAATATTCAAACGTAGACTGAAGATTTCTTCCATAAATTGTTAGGTTAAACGCTACAAGGCAGCTTGAGATTCCAAAGCCGTTATCTCCCCAGAAAATGTAGAAGCCTGAGCTGTATGGAGAAAAATTCCAAGGCTGAAAGTCCAGTAGGCAGTATCCATATGGACATTCTTCTTTAAGCTTATTGCTCCAAACTTCAAGGTTCACAACTAGCAGTTGACTTTCTCCACCGCCTGTTACATTGGCCAGCGAGCTTACCAGCGTATGCATCGAGCCAAGCCTAACCATCAAAACATAATCATTCAGAGATTGCTCTGAACTTTCCGGTTTTGCCCTCATAACGTCATAAAGATAATAGAATGTTGAAATTACGAGCAGCGAAACCACTAGCGCAGTTATTACAAGCGCTTGACCCGATTTTCCCCTATCAACTTTTCTCCTTTTCATTTTAGTCCGCTCTGGCAAGCTGTAAGTGAAGAATATAAATTGAGTAGGATGGATTAGAAGCTGCGCATAGATATTCAACTGAAACTATTGTGTCGCTTACTTGGCCGCCATTAGAGATTACAACATCGTTAAGCTGATTTCCTTGACCGTCTAGAATTGTTAGGTTGAACCATATTCCGCTTGGAAGCGTTTGCCGAAGAATATCTCTTAAAGCATCCCAATCCTTGTTTTTGATAAGTTTTGAAAGAGAACCGTCTGAGTCAAGCTGGAGCAACGCGTTAATCCCAACTGTGTATAGGCTGTTTGATTTATCGTTGTTTGTGGTGGATGGAGCTGATATAAGAAATAGCGAAGAAAATATAAGTAGAGCTGCAAAAAACGCTTCTAAAATCCTTATTTGTCCCTTTCTACATTTCTGAATTCTCATTCGCTTGGCCCCTCACATTGAATTATAACCTTATAAAGGGCTTGGCTTATGCTAACGATGTATGTAAAGGACATGCTTTCCGAATTTTGTAGGTTGGCGCCCATTTCAAGCGGTATTTGCGGATAGGCTGTCCATTCAGCGAAGAATGTGGAAGAGTTTATTCCTGTCACAACAAGCAGTATTGGACTTTTATCTAGGAATTTTGGAATCGTATAGGTTGCGTTAAGGATTAAGCTCATAGTTTCGTTATAGTTATATGTTAAGGCGTAGGCTTTGAGTAAGGTTTCATTCTCAAACAGTTTATCCACGTGAAGCGTGTAATTTAACGGGCTTAACCTAACAAAAGAATTGTTGGGCGGAGGATTATCCGACAGATGACCAAACGTGTATACTGCATAGCTGGTTATTCTTGGGTCTTGACTGCTTCTTGCAAATGCTACGAGCAGAGCGGTTCCATTCGAGTTATTTGGAATAGTAAAGCTTAAGGTTGTCTCTCCGCTGGAGGATGTTTCGGCTGAAACCTCATCGAGGAAGTTTTTGGCAATTATGTAACAGTGTAGCGAAGCTGAAATTGGAAAACCGTCTCTTTCTACTTTTATTTGGAACGTGTAGTTTGTTAGGCTTCCGTTGCTTTGATTATTGAGGGGTATTATTGAAATTTCTAGAATTTGCTGAATGGAGATTCTCACGGCTACCTTTTTTACTTTCAGAGCTTCAATAAGAGATGGATAGCTTATGTGATAGGAATTTTCTGGGTTAAGTCTGCAAACCTTGTCTATGTCAAGTTCAAATGGAACTAATGAACCGTTCTTTGCTAAACCGAAATATTCGGGAAGTAATGTCTTGTTTGAACCCCAATTCGGTGGCGTTCCAACATCTAGAAGAATATGGCTTGCAATTTCTTTGAGATAGTCCTCTTGATTTAAATCTTCAATTCCATCTAGATATGGCTGAACCATTTTTGCAGTTACTGCCATGGCCGCTACAATCACCATTACCATAAGCGAGCACGCAAAAAATGTATCAATTGATATTGCTGGCATACTTTCACTCTCCTAGACTGGTGCGGACGTTCCGTAGGCTCCCCAGAGAAAGTTTTGAGCCAGAACCAGCGATAAGTAGGCGGTTACGGCGAGCATGGCTGAATACTTGAAGCCCGCCGCAAAGTTTCCTTCACTTACTTTTCCTATAAAGAACCCCGAAATCCAGCATTGCACAATTATTCCAATCGAGAACATGCTTATCTGTTGCTGAAGGGAAGCAAGCATTTCAGGAGAAAGGCTCGGCAAGGTAAATTGGGTTAGTACATAGATTGTTATTGCCACTATGGTTGTTGTTAACGCTATCAATATGCTCCAAACAAATGAGAGAATTATGTATGGCTTCAGCAGCGACCGCTTGTTAATTTCGACTTCCCGCTCCTTCTCGCAGTATTCTGTGAGAATTTCAAATGCGTGCGATGGTCCTCCGCCAATCTCTATGGTTTCAATCATTATCATCAGATTTATCAGAGCAGTCCAGCTCTTCAGCTTAAGCCTAATATTCTCAAATATTTTTCTCAGCGGGACCCCCCACTCGATTTGGCTGCGAATTAAGTCTAGAAACTTTGAGAATCGCCCATAATCTCTTCTCTTCGTGGCGTGGATTATGCTTTTTTCAGGTGAAAGCCCTATCTTCCTCGCTTCTGTTACGTCTCTTAGAAAGCTGGGAAGCGCTTCTTCAGCAGCCGAATTCTCTCTGGATACTCTGTAGTAGCTTATGGCCGATGGAAGCGAAGCCACAACTAGAGCTATGGTGACAAGAAGCGGCCATCCTAGCATATTGGCTATGTTTGAGAGTGAGGGAACAAAGGCGAATATGCATAATAGTCCCATAACTGCCAGTCCGGTGGGAATTGCCTTCATGTAAACTTCCTTTAGGTTCATTAGCGGGCTTTTTTGAAGGTTATGCGCGGCAAGCATGAATATTATGGAGATTAATGGCATGACAACAAATGCGACTATATATGCAGTGTAGGGTGAAGTTGGAATGGAGGTTTTGGCTAAAAGCTCCATCATGGCGGTTGAGGAAAACACAACGTAGAGTATATAGACACAGAGGGTTACTATCAGCATAACGGCGTAAGCCTCAACTAGGGTTCCAAGCCTTTCAATTGTGCGGTTTATGGCGTTACTTCTAAGCTCAAATATAGACCTTAGCTTACTCTTCATGAAATCTACGATTTTTCCGCCGCTTTTAACCGAAGAGACAAATCCTGAAAGGAAATCTCTGTAAAGCTTAGAGCCAGTCTCCTCAGCCCGCTCATACATAACTGTTAATGGGTCCTTTCCAAGCACTTCCACTTGCCTCACAATCTCGTCGGCTTCGCTTTTGAATCTTGGAAGTAAATCGAACTTCCTCATTCTCTTCCAGCTTTCGTAAAGGGATACTCCGCTTGCAGCCATTAAGGTAAAAACCATAACCGCATAGGGTAGTTCACGGTCTATTTGCTCCTTCTCTTCGCTTGCAGCCTTCGCAACACGACCGAAAATTTTGCCTAGAAAACCTTTAGGCTTCATTTCTTCACCACTTCTCGAAGAATTCTTCCCTCAGCAGACGTGGATTCTGATAGTAGCGGCTCAGCGCCCTATTCACACTTCTAAAGTCGCGTATGTTATGCTCAACCATCTCAGTTAAAATCTCTTCACGTCGCTTTAATTCATCAAGTATTGTGTCAAGCGGCACATCGAGGTCGTCTGCTATTCTCTGCAGAAGATAACTCTCATCAACATGGCTTTCAAAAACGTCTGCGGATGAATCCCAAATGAAGGCGTCGTGAATGGAGTTTACATCCTCAATCTCAGCAACGCGAATAAACTTTCTACTCGAAAGTCTACGTCCAGACTCAAGGAAGATAGGTCTTCTAACATGCTTGACAACTATCATACAATTCATTAAAGGAATTATTGAGGGCGGAATATTCATTGGAGGCTGAGTTAAACGCTTAATGGCTGTTTCAACGCCATCCGCATGCATTGTGCATAGTCCACCATGGCCAGTTGCTAACGCTTGAAACAGAACGTAGGCTTCTTCCCCTCTAATCTCGCCGACTATGATAAGATCCGGCCTGTGGCGGACAGCCGCCTTTATCAAATCGTAAAGCGTAATTTCCCCTTCCTTCGCTGGTCCAAATCCTGATCGGGCAATTGTTGACGTCCAATTTTCATGGGGCAAGTTTATTTCTGCAACTTCTTCAACTGAGATGATTTTGCAGTTTGGCTTCGTTAGGCATGCAATTGCGTTTAAGGCTGTGGTTTTTCCGGCTCCGGTTGCGCCGACAATCATCACAGACATTTTATTTTCCATTAAAAGCCAAAGATAAGCCGCTATTGTCTCGTTTATTGTCTCGTTCTCGATGAGGTCAATTATTGTGAATGGGTCTTCTCGGAACTTTCTTATCGTGAAGCTTGTTCCAGCCGGCGTGGTTTCTCTCCCAAATGAAACTGCAAGCCTATGCTTTCCAGGAAGCGTAACATCAACTATTGGATAGGCTATGCTGACATGCTTGCCGACTCTGTGGACAAGCCTCATAATGAAGTCGTTAAGCTCATCCTCATCACGGAAAACAATGTTCGTCTTTATGTTTTCATATTTTCTGTGCCAAAGATAGATGGGCTTGTTTATGCCGCTGCAGCTTATATCCTCAACGTTTGAGTCATGCATTAAGGGGTCTATTCTTCCATAGCCAACCATGTCCCTTTCAAGATAGTAAAGAATCTTTCTCAGCCCAACTGGCGAAATTCCTTCTAGAGCTTTTGGATGATTTTCCATTATCTCTGGAACTTGCCTTTTAAAGGATTCTTCAAGCGTTTCGTCTGGTTCCGGCGCTCTAAGCTCATACTCTAGGATGTTCCGCATTCTTTCGTAAGCTTCCTTCTCTTCCATCGTTAATGGCAATTCGTCAACAAGATAGATGTATTCGGCTGTGTCCTCATTCTGAACTATGCAAGCGTAAGAGAAGGGAGGCTTCAAGGGATAGCTTTCAACCTCGACGTGGCCTTCCGGAATTCTCCAACGCCTAATCTTCAAATATCCAATTAAATCCTCTTCCGAAATTCTCTTTTTCTCGTCAAATCGACGCTTATTCTTTTTTCCTCCAAAAAGCCCCACATTTATCCCTCCAAATAACCTAGATTTAGGTATATTCCAGAAGCGTTTCGCCGGCAAGTTAAGAGCGCTTTACCATAGCCGCCTATAACTTCTCCATAGGCGAAAACGTTAGCCAATAGGTAAATTTTAGAGCGTGCTTCCGCTGGAGCAGCACCGAATCCAGCCTCAATAAATACGTATTCTGAGTCTATGCCTAGCCTTAGCCAATATTGCTTATGATTTATGCTGGATGGAATGTTCAAGACGGCTTCCGCGGTTGCTTCACTTGAGGCTTCAACGCAGTTTATTAGCTCTAGGCTTTCGGCGGCAACATAGTCAAGAACGTTCTTCAGCATATTTTCTTCGGGAATCCGCCTTAAAGAAACGGCGAAAGAGTTGAATGTTCCAATCAGTATGGTGCCGACCAGCATTAGGGCGAAGAATGTGTAGAGATAGCTTGGAACTATGGATGGCATTACAATTCTCCCCTCTCAATTCTAATTTTGCATACCACAAGCTCGACTTGAACCGCCGCACCATTCTCATTGCTTGAAATAGGAACGGAAACATGGCCTTCCTGTCCATCAAGGCTCACATTCACATTTAAACTGGTGATTTGAGAGGAGAAATCATAGCTTTTCAGAATTGAAACAACCTCTAGGCATGAAATTCTTATTGGAACTTCGCCTTGAGACTGGAAGCTCTGCGAGGAATTCATGCTTATTACATATACGCGAACAATATTCAGCGGCTTCCCGTTTTGAGTTCCAACGTTAACAGCCGAAACCATAGGCCTATAATAAAGCACTATTTCAGGTTTTTCAGCTCCATTTACAATGAAAAGCTTCGTCATTGTGCTTCCGCTTTCATTTACAACTACTCGGGAGTCTCCCTTCAAATAGAGTCCAATATCTACTGTTTCAGCTTGTGGCAATTCATAAATGATTTTTCCAACAAAATAGTCGTATATGTTCTCGTTGAGGCTGTTTCCACTGATATTTATGGATAATCTGACAGTTGACGGCTGAATTTTGAGGGTTCCTCCACAATCGTCAAAAATGTAGAGTGAAGATGATTTTTCGCTCCAAGCCCTTTCAGAAATTTTATTTTCTAGTAGAATCATGTTCTGTTCAGCAGCAGCCACATTTAGCGTCTTACTTTTCGAATTAATCCTCGCAACTGCAAAGTAGTAGGTTGCTGAAATCACTGTTACAAGGGAGACGAAAAGAATTAGAAACGTAACAGGAATGGCGAGTCCTCTCGTTGAAAGTATGAAATTTTTCTGAAGTTTCTGTATTTTCCCTGAAATTGCCATTTTTGTTCTCCAATCTTTAATTGCCTTTACATTGACTTTTGATTTTGAAATTAATATGATGATTTGTGTGTAGAACAAAACTACACATGAGTTAGGTAAAAGGGTAAATAAAAATGGGATTTTAAAATGGGGGTAGGGGCGAACTATTCTAGCTTGCCGCTTCTACGTTGCACTCCTTGTAGTATTGGGCTTGCGCTGTAAAGATGTTGATTCCCACAGTGGTGCCTACGTCATTTAGAGAGAGGCTGTCGGGATCATCTATGTAAACGATCATGGTGTATCCAGACTTCAATGTTAGATCGGTGGACGCTTGCGTTAAGGTAACGTTAGCCGAATCACTAATTGAGATTGTTGTGCCGTTCAGGGTAGTCTGATAAGTCAAATCCTCTGTAACAGTCTGCGAGGTTGTCGCATAATATATAGTTGACCAATCGCATTCTTGGCCTCTAACTGTGATTTTGTCGATTATTACGTCTCTTCCACCAGTGTTTATTATTATGAAGGCTGCTTGCGAATCACCAGACTTAACCCAAGCATGCTGCTTTGATATGTAAAGCGATTCCTCTTCGACACGTGTTGAGGTTACGTTGATGGCGTAGTACGTCACTACAGTCGCCAGCAATATTGAAACCACTAGAATTATTAGAGTGGTTATTACTGTGCTTAGCCCCTTCTTGTTTTTGAATATTTTTCTCATTTTGCGTTCCTCGGACATCGAGTCTGCATTATTAAGATATGATACTTTGTGTGTAGTACTGTTCTACACATAGTCATTGCAAAAGCAATTCATTTTGAGAATTAGGCAATAAATTGGCGGGTAATAGGGTATTTTAAGAAATCACGGCTTCAATATTGCATTCCTTATAGTACTGTGCGTTCGCTGTAAATACTGTTACGCCCACTGTTACGCCCACATCCTTAATCGAAATGCTGTCAGGATTCATTATGTAAATTACCATTGTATAGCCCGCTTTTAAGGCTAAATCTCCAGAAGCTCGTGTAAATATCCCATCTCCATATGTGAATACGCCGGAATTTTTGAGGTTAACCGTACCGCCAGATAGCTGAGTTCTAGTAAAGTTGAGATCGGCTGAAACCGTTATGTTCCTTGACACCCAATAATAGATGTTATTCCATGAACATTCTTGGCCCCGCACAACAATCTTGTCAAGCAGTACGTCTCTTCCACCTACGTTGATTATCATAAGAGCAGCTTGGGACCATCCATGAGTAGCATTTACCCACACATGAACCTTAGAAATGTATAGTGATTCCTCTTGGACTCTTGTTGAGGTTACGTTAACTGCATAATAGACTACAACGGTTGCTAGGAGAACAGAGACAACTAAGATTATGAGAGTTGTCACTACAACGCTTAGGGCTTTAACGTTCGAGCTAAACTTTTTCATGCAGCAAGCGCTCCCTATTGAAGATTTGCTAAAAATAAATTCTACATTTTAATGTATGTCGATTTGTGCGTCGCTTAGAATTACGCAATTTAAAAATAGAGATTAAAGGAAAAAATTTTTCTTATTTAGTTTTGTTTTTTAGCGCTGTTACTTATTTTGCCTTCACTTTCATCTTTTCTTTAGCCTTTGCATTCCATAGTTCGGAGAAAAGCTTGTATAGAGTTCTGGTTAACACTTCGTAGTTGGTCCAGAGAGCCATCGTCTTCACTTTTCCTCTTTTTCCTTCGAAAGTTTTATTTCCGTTTCCCTTAAGAAGAAAGAGAAGCTCTTCTTTGTCCGAAATCATCAGGAATGGAATATCATCAGAATCTATTAGCTTATACTTGACGTTTTCAAACTTCATTTTTTCAATGAAGAAGGAACTTTTTGGGCTGTCTACCATGATGAGCTTTACAATTATTCCTTTCCTTGATATTCTTTCAAGTCTGTCCAAGAAGCCTGAATGATAGAGTCTGCCCACGTCGTCTTCCGTTAAGAAAATGCAAATTTCTTCTTCAGTTCTATTGAGCACTTCATTTGCCTTCAAATTTATCTGTTCATCACCTTCCAAGATTTGGAAAACTTCCTTCTTTTCAACTTCAAATTCTGGCCTTGGTATTGAAACCCAAGCTTCTAGGAGTTTTTCCTTTTTCTGCTCAAGCATTTTCAGCTTTAGCTTTTTTGTTTCTATTAGGATGTCTATGGCTCTTTCGAAGGGTGTTGCTATAAATTTTAGCGGTTTTTCGAAAACAGATGAAACCAACCCTCTCTTTTCTAAATCCCTAAGTATTCTGTATGTTTCTGTTCTGTGCAGCGAGAGGGCCTCTGAGATTTCGCTTGCCTTCTTTTCGCCTGTTCTGGCGAGGAAGAGATATACCTTTGTTTCGTTTTTTGATAATCCAAGCTTCATTAGGGTTTCTTCTATTATACTAAGCGATCTTGCAACTTCTCTATCTTGTTTAACTATTTTCCATAGGCCAGTTCTGTTGTCATAGAGTCTTATGAGGTCGTTGGCTTTTTCCATAAGTGTTTCCATTTTATATTCCGTCCTTAATTCCGAATCGAAGTTAGAACCCTGCTCAACTTCTATTTTATACTTCTGAATTCAAAATCTGAATTCAAAATAAATATTCACTAAAACAGTAACGTCTGTAGCGACAAGCCATATACAAATCCTCTTATTCAAAATTCTCTCACAAAAAGCCCTAGGTGAAAGATTTGGCAGAAGAACCCATTCAAGAGACTGAAATGCAGCCCGTAATAGAAGCTGAGACATCTCAACCGGAAACTCAAGAAAAGGAAGAAACCACACAATTTTACCAGTCTCCAGAAATCTTGGAAAAATCAGAATGTCTGGATGAGAAAGAAATCGAAAAACTGAGAGAAATTGAAAGAAAACTCCAAGACGTGCTTAAAATGATTGAAGAAGAGACCATGCAGTTGAGTGAATTCATAATGGAGGAAAAGAATCTGACAAATGAAAGCTGCAGCCTTCTAAGAAGCGTACTGAAGAAATTGAAGATTTCATTTAAGCTTCCGCCAAAAATCGTAAGGCTTCCAAAAAAGCCTAAGGAGGTAATACTAAATGATGAAGGCCACCTAATACTCGTCTTCGAAAACGGCGAGGTCATGTCAAAACTTCTTGAGGAATACCCGCCTGAAACAGTCATGTCCGTTATTTGGGAAGTACTTCCAGGACTGGCGAAATCAATAAAGATTTACAGGGAGAAAATAAGCGGCAGAGTAAGCTTCTTTGAGAAGGTTAAGCGGGAACTAAAGAACCTATTCAAAGTTTTCGCTGTTTCTGAAGGGAAAGAAAGCGAGGATGAATATGAAAAGGATATAGGTGAAGCCATAAGCGAATAAGCGAAGAGGATGAAGCTTGGATTACATGGGAACAGAAATAAGAACCTTCTATTCGCTGAAAGAGATAGAAGAAGCCATAAAAGAACAAATAGAATTTTACAAAAGCCTTGTGGAGGATTACAGTCAATGGCTAGGCTCTTTCCTACGAGACTACGAACAGACCTATGGAGACGAAGAATGGTTTAAGAATATAGCTGCACTTAGCAAAAGCCTCAAAACTAAAAAAACTCCTAGAAAGACTGAGAAAAAGGGTAAAAAGAAAAAGAAAGAAGGTTCTATATGGATAGACTTTAAGGAAATAATGCTTTCTGCATCTGAGCAAGGAGAAGCCGAAATTCTATTCGAAGCAATAGAAGAAATTAACGAGAAAATTGAGCGTTTAGAAAAGGCGAAGTCAGCTGTCGAAAACCTAGAGAAAGTAGGTCTCGGAAAGGACATTCTCTACATCACCTACATCAATGATGGAGTGCCCGAAAAAATAGTTCTTAAACATAAAAAGGGAGAAGAATTCGGAGAAAAATTCAAGTTTATCGCAGATTTCTCAGTTTCAAAAGAACTTGAATTTTAGACGGAGCTATATTCAATAAAGGCTTTCGTAAATTTCTTCATCAGTTCGTACGGCTCTTCTACAACGCAGTTAAATCTGAAAAACTTTTTAACTGCACGGCTTTTCACACCTATTCCCAGCATTCCAACGCCGAAACGCTCCAGCTTTCTAACCGTTTGAATAAGTTCTTCCTCGACGCCGCCATAACCTGATGGAAAGAAGTCTGAAACGACAACTATCACTTTTGATTCTTCGATATGTCCCTTCAAGGCTTCAAACGCTATTTTTATTGCATCTGGAATGTAACTCATTCCTCCATGTTTTAATCCGCCAATTCTTGCTTTGACTCTGCTTGAGAATGTTTCGGAAAAATCCTTAATTATATAGAATTTGTTGTTGAAGGCATACATTGCCCATGCATTCTGATTTATTATTAGATTTTTGGCGACTTCAGCTA
>CAYXFE010000008.1:0-14262 GCA_964464195.1 uncultured Candidatus Bathyarchaeia archaeon | reverse complement strand
TTAAGCCTTATAGACCAAGCTTCCGGCCAGGACATTTTCAGCAGGCCCTACCGTGAATTCCCAATTTTAGAGTCAACTTTAGGCCAAGAGCTTCTGCTCAAAACAAGAAATCTAAGTCTGTCGGACGTTGCTGCAAGTTTAGAGGTAATACAAAAGGGCAAGCAATTAGGAGCCATAACGGATGTGGCGCAAGGCCTAGAGCAGATACTTAAACAGCGATTAATCAGCTTACTTGATCAAGCGGCTGGCTTTGAAAGCATAGCTAGACCTACACGAGTAATAGTTATGGCTGATGAAGCGTTAGGACGGGAGATATTAAGTAAATTGAGGGAAGTTGCTGCCATAGCTGACTCTGCTATAGGCGTAGAGTATATTAATGTAGGTGCTGAGGAAGCTAAAAAAACAAAGATATTCTTACTCATCGGCGACCTAGCAATACAAGTTACCGGAGATTAAAATGAGTGATAAATTGTCTCCCAAGCTTTCAAGACGAGAACAACAAGACCTAATGGACAGAGCCATACTACAAACCTTGATAAAAAACAGCCTGCTTAGTTGGACAAAGCTTGAGAAAACAGTTCTCGGCACACGACTTCCATTTGCAACATCTCAACGCTTCAGAAGCCGAATGAAATATCTACTTAATAAGAAACTGATTGAAAGAGTTAGAAGGGGAACCTACAAAATAACTGAAAATGGAATAAAATATCTTAAAACTTTAGAATCCATCTATATGGATTTTGATGAAAAGCAATTTTTAACAGTTAAATAAGAATTAACCAATTTTAACTGGTTATTTTTGTCAAAAATCCTTTTAAATCAGTTAATTCTAAATTTTGACGGGTCTAGAATGGTTAAAGTTACACCTGAAAGAGTCAGAAGCCGACTTAACATAAGCGAAGAAGAAATTGAAGATGAAAAACTTGCTGAGTTCATTGCGGACGCTGCCGCGGAAATAGGTCTCCAGATTGGCAAAGAAATAAATTATGAAGACTGCAGCCAAATAGAAGCCGCGGCCATAACTGATCTGGCAGCAATTTATTGTATATGCCACTTAACTGGAGGAAAGGCTGTAGGCTTAAGCTTCAATGTGGGAAATCTGCAAGTCAGCAGTTTAGCAAATGCACCTTCACTTTCAATCCTTGAAAAAAGAGTAAAGCAGCTTCTTGAACAGCTCCGCGAAAAAAGTCTTCTGAGGGACTAAAATGACAGAAACTAAAGAAATCATAGAGAAATATATCCAATTTATAATTGATTATGCGCCCTATTTCTATGTAATTCCAGAATCTGGTCCAGATGAAAGCTTTGGCAAAGGCACGGCTGCAGCAGCTCATGCAATCGACTTTCTCTATGAAGCATACAACGATAGAAGATTCGAGGACAGCAAAAATGAGATTTTGAATAAAATTGTTGAGCTTGCAGAATTCATTGTTTCGCTTCAGTGCAACCAGCCAGATAGCTACGCGTATGGGGGCTTCAAGAATCTAGAGGCGAGCACGAGCTATTATTCCATTGACGCTATGCGAGCTATTCCAGCTCTGATAAAGGCGTATGAACTAACGGGAAATCAAGCCTATCTTGATTCCGCAATTCTAGCCGGAGGAACTTTCCTCTACAACATGCAGAAAAAACCAAGCGAGATCGGAGTGCATGACAAGTATTATGGCGGTTTCGCGCAGGCAGTTACAGAAGACGGCGTATGGAGTCCAGAAATGCGCATAGTTGACTTGTATGGATTAAAGGCGTTGAAAAAACTGCATGATTTAACTTCCGACCAGAAATATGCCGAAATGATTGATGATATGCTTGCATTTTATCGTTATGGAATAGAAAACTTCTATCTGATGTTTTCTCCAGGCCCAGACGGCGATGGAAGATGGCATAGGACGGGAATTGGTGAAAACGCCGTATTTGATGATGATTTTGCCTATGCGTTAAATGCTCTTTACGAGTATGAGGGCTGGACAAGCACCGTTAGAAGGGTTTATGAACATTTGAATGCTTCAGACTGTAACAGCCAATATCCAGCCTACAATCCAGCAGTCTGCTGGGCTGGCTACATAGACGTAGAAGCAAAGGCGCCGGCATGCCAATATTATGATGTCGTTTCGGCGGGAATTCTTTGGCATATTAGAAGAAAGCATGATAAGATAAGCTATGAGTGTAGCCGAAAAATCGTAGAGAAATATCATGGAAACTTCATGTTTTGGGGCTTAAAATTTGAGGATTACAGCCCAATAGAGGATAAGCAGTCTATCATAACGGTTTCATGGCTCGGAATCTTCCTCACAAGATACAAGCCAATCAATACGACATTCACCAAAATTTTAGGCTCTTTAGGCGAGAAAATAACATTTTATCCGCTGGTTGAAGAGGGAGAGAAAGCATCCTACGGTGATGAAATCGAAATAGAGGCTGTTGTTGAGCCTTTAAGAAGTGAAGAAATAGTTTTTGAGTCTGGCTACATGGAATCTGACCAAATCAAAGTTTACGTCTATTTTCCAATTCGAAACCGCGACAGAATAGAATGGAAAGGCCGCCTATATGAGGTTGGGCCAGTAGAGGAGTACAGCTTCAGGGGAGAAACCGTCTATAAGGCGTCCGTTTGCAGGAGAGTCGATAAGGCATGAGCGCGGAAATGGAGGAACCCACTAAGACTCTGATTAGGCTTCTAAGGAATAATCTACAAGTCGTAAAGGATGATGGTGAAGTCGCCCAAATCTACATAGGAAATGAATGGTATAACAGCGAAATTTCAAGGCAAAACGATGGGCAAATTACTGTGGCACTTCAGGAATGCCAAGAGCAGAAGCTGAGTGCGGATGGAAAGGTTAGGCGAGCCATACTAGATTTCAGAATAAACGTTTGGGTTTTAGACAAGCCTGAAAGAAGCGTTGAAGCTCGCGAAATGAGAGACAAAATAGTAGATGAGATTAGACGAGTCATAAACAAAAGGAACAGTAATCCAAACGTGTTCACATATAATTTTATCGGTGTTGGGAGGAATTCTGGCGACCACAAGGCCTTTTATGCAGTTTCAAATAGCGAGCCATCTCCAAGCAGTCAAGTTTGGACGGAACTTACGGACGAGGAGTATACAAAGATTTGGTATAGTGATGATGAAAGATTAGCCATAACAGCCCAGCAAGACGGCGACTATGCGTTTTTGCTGTTAAAGTTTAAGTTAGACGCCAAACCGGAGGTTTTGAAGAGTTTAAAGCTGGATTTTGAGGGGTATGGCGAATCTCCGGCTGGAAGTGGAATTACAATTAAAATTTGGAACTTTTCAACTGGATGCTGGGATAAAGCTAGCAATAGCTCAAACAGCCTAGACGAGACAGTTTCTATAAACCTTTCATCAGAATTTTCAAGCTTTATAGGTGATGATGGCTATGTCTACTTGCTTGCTAGAACTACAAATCCAAGCAACGGCGTAAATTCGGCAATCCTAAATTGTGATTATTCAGAAATGGAGTTTTCTGTTAACGGAATCTGTTACTGCAACGTTGTTTCTTACCGTAGTTTGGATATAGTTAATGTTAGGCCGTTTATTTGGAGAACCGAGCTTTATGCGAGAGGATGGATGTTTGAAAGGCTAATTTAATGGAGGTGAATCTAGATTGGGTTTTCCTTTTGGAGCGCATGAAACAAAGCTTTACTATGTTGAGGAAACAGAATACGGAGTTATTCCAACGAATCCTTCAATGACTGGACTGAAAGCCGAAAGCGTCGAGCCTTGGCTAAGCCCCGGCCTAATTAAGCTTAGGGGGATTGGAAGCCGCGATTTGCAGGCGATAAAGAGGGGAATGTGGGAAGCTAGGCTAAGCATTGCCTATCCATTACCCTCCGACGCACCCGTAAACTTTCTCCAGCACATACAAACCCTCAACTCGTTAACAATCGAATTAACATATGAAAGAACAGATTCAATTGTTGATTTGCGCTTTGCTGGCTGCAGACTGGACAAGGCAAGCGTAGAATGCCACATAGAAGATGTTGTTAAGGCGAATGTTGAAGTTTTTGGACAGAGGGTTGAAACTGCAACTTCGAAGATTAGCGGCGCAACCTATGCTGAGCATTCAGGCGCAGTCGCCTATTACGAAAGCTTCGTTAAGAAGGGCGACGCGGACGGCTCAAACCTTCAAGTTGTCGAGAAGGCGACAGACTGGAAGTTTACGGTTGAGAACAATCTGAAGCGAATTCCAGTCATTAGGCAAACAGATGGGCATCTTCTAAAATATCTTCCGGCTAGGCATAGGAATCTTTACGGCGAGTTAATCTTCGAGTTTGAAAGCAAAGACGAATACGACGAGGTTATCGGCGATAATGAATTCAGCCTTCAATTTGGGCTTGGCGGAGGCTATACAGCTACATTCAAATACTGCAAGTGGGAAAACGTTTCAACTCCTACCAGAATTGAGGATTTAGTTTCGCTTAAGGCTGCTTTTGTGGCTAGAGACCTGATAATAGGCTAATGCTGGTGAAGAATTATGCGAAGGGAAATAATCGAGATTGACGAGAGATTCGGAAAGGAGTTTGCTGGCAGATATGTTTTCGAAGAGATTAGTTGGGCTAGGCGGAGCAGAATAATCCAGAAGCATACACGCTACAACCCATTAACAGGCGAGGTTGTGTCGGCGGATTATGTGGCTATTCAAGCAGAAACCATTTGGGCATGCCTAAAGGAGCAGCCTCCAAACAAGCCGATAACTCTGCAGAGACTGCTAAGCGAAGGCGAAGATGGAATACCAGTTGAGCTGGGCGAAATATTCAGCCAAACAGTCAATAGGCTTTGCGGCCTCTCGGCTGAGGAGATAAAAAAATTTTGAGGGCGATGAGGCGTGGGAAGCCGCATCCAAGCCTTACAAGCTTTAGGCTATGCAAAGAGTTCGGATGGACTCCGCTTGAGCTTGAAGAGCAGCCATGCAAGACAATCGAGGAGTTCATCGTGATATTGAACGAGCTTGACCGCCAAGCAGAAGAGGAAAGAAAAAGGCTGGAAATGGAGACGAGAAAATATGTCCGTTGAGGCAAGACTGGAAGTAGCCGGCGTTGAAGAGCTTAAAGCCAAACTTGAAAAGGTAGATTCCAGCCTTAAAAGAAAAATAAGCGACAAACTAGCTGAAATTGGAAACTTAATCAGAGAAAGAGCCAGACAGCTCGCGCCAGTAAAGACTGGAAGACTTAGAGCAAGCATATACAGCCAAATATCAGACTGGACCCTAACCGTAGGCGCGAAAGCTCCATATGCGCGTTATTTAGAGTTTGGAACAAGATGGATTAGGCCTAGGCATTTCCTGCTAAGGGCGATAGAGGAGAACCAAGCAAAAATTGACAATGCCATTCGAATGGCTGTTTCCTCAGCTGTTTCGGAGGCAAAAACATGAGCTTTCAAGACATTTCAATAACAATTAGGGCTGTTAACCGCGCAAGCGCAGAATTCGCCAGAGTAAGCGCAGACGCCGAAAACATGCGTGCCAGAATTCGAGCCGCGGCCTCAGCCATAGCTGGGCTTGGAGCGGCCTCCACAGCCGTAGCCCATCTAGGCAGAATGTTCGGGCTGTTGGACGAGCAAACAAGCAGATACATGGCGAGTTTGGGAAGTGTTATAACCGTTTTGGGCATGTTTCTGCGGACAAGCTGGGGAATGGCTGTAGCCCAAAAAATTTATGCGGCTGCATGCTGGGTTGCGACAGCAGCGCAGAACGCGTTGAACATTAGCTATGCAACCTTTTTGGCTTTGACCGGCGTTGGAGTAGGCGTTATAGTTGCGGCTGCGGCTGCAATGTGGTATTTCGCCAATCAAATGAATGCCGCAACAAAGGCTGTCAAGGAGTATAGCGCAGCTGCATCCGAAATTCCAGCCTATACAAGAAGCATTAGGCGTGCAGGCGAGGAAGAAGCCCTAAGAAGGCGTGGAATAGAATGAGTCTAGAAATTCCCTCCGTAACCGTCGTCTTCGGCGATGTTGCGGTTCCGCAAACAGACATAGTTATGCTTAATGTCCATTTGGGCTGCACCCGCGAAATCAGCAGTTTTGAATGTCAAATACAGAATTTTGATGGAAAATATGGGCCTAACGGCGAATACCCAATAAGTTTAGGGCTTGATGGAAGCATAAGTATCGGAAGAGGCGCAAATTGCCCACTAGTCGCAACTGTTAGGGTTGAGGAGCTCATTGACAGGATTTCTCCAAGCGAAGCCTATCTGATTGTTCGTGGAAGATGCTGGGGCGAGCGGCTGTTTAGAAGAACAATAACCAAGAAGTGGGAGAACAAGAAGGGCGAGGAAATCGTGAAGGAACTCATCGACTATTATGCTGGATTAAGCCATCAGCGAGACGGAACAGAGCTCATCGAGAATACGGACACAACCTATACCAGGCTCCAATATGAGGACACTCCAATATTTGAAATCATAAAGTTCATTGCAGAAACAGCCGACAAAAACGGCGTAATAGGCTTCGACTTCCGCGTTGAACCAGACGGAAAATTCGCCTTTTTTCCAAAAATGACCAAGACAAGCCCAGTAGACCTAACAGACCAAATAGAAATAGTCGAGTATAGAAGGGATATTCACGGCGTAAGGAACAAAATAACAATTTACGGCGCGGCTGAAAAGGCGAAACCTTCAGATAAAGATGCATGGACTGAAACTCTAGACATCAACAATGACGGCGTAAACGATTGGGTCAGCGGAACAGACACTGGCGTAGTATCACTTGACAGCCAAAACAAGATTTCCGGAAACTATTCAGTTAAGCATGAAACAGCCTATTCGGACAGTTATGGAAGCCTAAACCTATACTTGGCTGACAACACGACAAACTGCAATAAATATCCCAAGCTTTGCTTCCAAATAAGAAAGGAGGAGTCTTTTGGCAATACTGTGCGTATAGGCTTGCATGATGCGTTTGGGAATTGGGCGGACTACTGGACGGATATTCTATCGGACGGGAAATGGCATGCAGTAGAGGTGGCCGTTGGAGAAAAGAACGAGGATAACTGGCAGAGGCCATCAAACTTTGATTGGGGCCAAATAAATCAAATAGCCATAGAATGCTTCTTCGAAGAGACTGGAGTTGGAAGCTTCTGGATAGACAACCTCTTCTTCAACAACTGCAGATGGGAGGCCACCGTGGAAGATGCGGAAAGCCAGACAAGCTACGGCTTAAGAGAACTAGTTGAAATAGATGAGGAACTCCACAGCGACTATGAATGCCAACTCAGAGCAAAAGCCCTACTTGACTACATGAAAGACCCAATTGAATACCTAAAAGTTAAGAGCACAGCAATAAACTATGGAAATAATCCGATTCTTCCAGGCGACAAAATTCACCTGGTTCTGCCAAGCCTAAACATAGATGCAGACTACCGCATAGCCACAGTCGAATATTACGTGGATGCGAGAACCCAAACCCTTGAAGTAAGCCTAGAACTGGGAAGAGAACCCCAACTTTTGGCTGATTACATCTATGCCTTGAGAAATAAAACGGCAAAACTTTCAAAAACAAAAGCTTACAGGTGAAAGTTCATTGGAAAATGTTAAAATTGAGGATTTAAGGCCTGGAGACCTAATCTATATTGCTTGGAGCGACGCTTGGGAAGCCGACAAAATTCCATTAAACAATAGGGATTATGACGCCGTTTGGCATGAGTGGGGCGTATTCCTATTCATACGCGGGAGAAAGAAGCGGCATTTGGTCATGGCTTATAATAAGAAGCCGGGAGACATAACCCAATGGGACTTTACAGCCATTCCAACAGACTTAATACTTAAAGTTAAGCGAATTCAGCCACGTTTTCTACAAACCATTCTGCCAGGCTTGATTGAGAAGCTTCTGTCAAAGGCGAATTCTACTGTTCCAAAACGTCTAGGCAGAAATATACGTAAGGTTTTGAGGTGGTCTGTTGAATCCCTTATCGAACTGGATTCGCAAAGCCCTAACTAGGCGGAAGATAAAGCAGACTGGCAAAAGAGCTAGAAAAATAGAGTATGTAGAAATTCCGCCGAGCGAGAGGCTTGTTTATACAGTTCAGTTCTGCCTAATCTCGCTGGCAACATTAACAGCCATAGAAATAGCCCACATAATAGCATTGAAAAGCTTCAACCAAACAGTCTTCTCAACAATTTCAGGAATAATAGGAACTCTAATAGGAGTTTTCCTAGCAAAATGAGAAGCAAACGCCTAAAAAGAGAATTCCTAGAAATAACAAGTCTAGAAAGCAGATTTCTTCCGAAAAAGAGGAAATACCTAATCAACATATCATACAAGACAGGAGTCGAAATAACTCCGAGAACAAGCGAAATAGCAAAAGCGTTCGGCCTAGGAATAGAAGAAGAGAAAGAATTCATAATCTATGATAATTTCAGTCTAGAAATTGGCGAAAAGGACATAGTCTACATTACTGGCGACAGCGGAAGCGGAAAATCCGTTCTTCTAAGAAAACTGGAAGAAATATTCAAGGATAAGGCTGTCAACATGAATTTAATCGAAGTTGAGGAAGAAAAGCCCATAATCGAGACTGTTGGCGAAAGCGTAGGCGAAGCAATTGAAATTTTAAGCCGTGTAGGCTTAAACGATGCCTTCCTATTTCTACGCAAATATTCAGAGCTGAGCGACGGTCAGAAGTATCGCTACCGCCTCGCCAAGCTTGTTGAGAGTAAAGCGCAAATATGGATTTGCGATGAGTTCTGCAGTCTACTCGACAGAGAAACAGCAAAAATAGTTGCATATAACGTGCAGAAGATGGCTAGAAAGCTTGGGAAAGGAGTTTTTGTCGCCACATGCCATACCGACCTGCTGGAAGACTTGAAACCAAACGTTCACATTCACAAACGATTTGGGAAGGAAGTAAACGTTCAATATTATGAACCCTTAAAGGATTTCAGCTCTGAATGCAGCCTGTTAAGGCAGATAAGAATCGAGGCTGGCAATCGCCAAGACTATCTTAGGCTTGCAGACTTTCATTATCGAAGCCATAAGCTTCCGCCACCCAGACAAATTTTCAAGGCGGTTAAAGATGGCGAGGTTGTCGGCGTTATAGTTTATAGCTATCCAGCCTTAACGGTTTCAAGCCGCAAGCTAGCCTTGAAGGAAAGGCTTTCTTTCAAGGAGTTAAATGAGCGTTTAAGCTGTATTAGCCGCGTGGTTGTTCATCCAAAATATCGAAGCATAGGCCTAGGACAAAAACTAGTCAAAGAAACTCTTGCTAGATGCGGCACGCCATGCGTGGAGGCTATTGCTGTTATGGCCAAGTATAATCCTTTCTTCGAGAAGGCTGGAATGAAGAAGATTGAAGTGCACAAGCCTTCTCAAAGGATAGTTGAAATGGCCAATAAGCTTCTAGAGTTAGGATTTAATCTTGACAGAATGAGCAGTAAAAGCTACAACCTTAAAGTTCTCATGGGCTTTTCCGAAAAGAAGCTGGAAAAAGTTAGAGAGGCATTGGCAAGTTATCCTCATCCGAGACTTGTTAGACATTTAACTGGAAAGGCAACATTCATGAATAAGAATTCATGGCGTGCAGAATTAGAAAAGGCTGGTGTAGAAAGGCTTGCCAGCCTCATCCGGCATGTCTCCATCCTTTCACAGACTAAGGTTTATCTCTTCTGGCAAAAGGAGCCAGCCAGCATTGACGGGTAAGGTTGAAGAACTTATTGAAAGATTGAAAAGTCAAGTCTTCGAGGTTTTGGCTGATAAGCCGTTATCTCTAAAGGAACTCTACGACCTAGCGAGAATTGTTAAGGTTTTGGTTGAGCTTGAAGCTGAGGTTGGCGGAAGCGAGAGGGAAATTCAAGAGTTTATTGAGAAAGTTATGAAAAGGACTGTTTTGAAAGATGAGGCCGGAGCTGGAGCTAATAGCTGAAAAATTTAAGCAAGATCCAGTATTTTTCGCTGAGAAGCTCCTAAACTTCAAGCCTACGCCATATCAGGAGAAGCTGCTTAGAGACTCTAGCAAGCTAATTTCAGCCAGATGGTGCCGGCAGTCTGGAAAAACCACGACTTTTGGAATAAAAATTCTCCACTTCGCCATTACCAGACCAAACGTTACAGTTATTGTTGTTGCCCCTTCTTTGAGGCAAAGCCGAAACGTTAGGGATAAAATGGAGCCGCTTATTAATGCTATTCCAAAGCCCATTCGCAAGTTAATCTTCAAGAAAATTCAGAGGGAAGCCATTTGGCTTAGAAACGGAAGCGTAATCAAGTTTTACCCGAACAGTCCAGACCTTATCCGCGGCGAGACAGCTGACATGATATATGTGGATGAGGCTGCCATGTTCCGCGACGACCGCTACATGTTCAATCATGTCTTAAAGCATATGCTGGCAACTACAGAACGGAAAGGACACGGCTACCTTTATGTTTCTTCTACGCCGAAAAACATGAGAAGCCTCTTCTATGAGATGTGCCAGCCTGAAAGCGGCTTCAGCCATCATCACGTTACTTGGCGTGAAGCTGTAGAGGCTGGTTTAATTAGCCGTGAATGGGTTGAAGACATGCGTAGGCAGTTGCTTCCATCAGAGTTTAGGATGGAGCTTGAAGCCGAATTTGTGGAAGACTTGGACAGCTGGCTTCCATACGACTTGATAAGCAGCTGTATAGACCCGCTTTTGGAGCCCTACAGCCTAGAAGATGGGCCGAGAGGCGAATTCTACATTGGTGTAGATTTGGGTAAGCATGTTGATTACAGCGTTGTAGCTGTTGTTATGCGTGAAGGCGCTAAGCTAAAGCTTGTTCACTTGCATAGATTTCCGCTCAAAACTCCATACGCAAACGTGATAGGCTATGTGAAAGCCTTATGCAAAAACTATCATCGAGTTGAAGCGGTTTATGTTGACCAGACTGGAGTAGGCGAATACATAGTTGAAGACATGAAGGAAAGCGGAATTCCAGCCGTAAAGGGCATAATTTTAACCATGCATGAGAAAGAGGCAATAATGACTTTTCTGAAGCAGAAAATGCTGAACCGCCAAATAGCAATACCACACATTAACGAACTAATTGCAGAACTAAACATTGAAAAGTTCGAGGTTACAAGCGAGGGAAGAATAAGGTTTAACCATCCAGCTGGAACTCATGACGACATGTTATGGGCCTTGGCCTTGGCAATTTACGCAACGAAGGACGCAGCCGAAAGACTATTAATTCTTTAAATTGCAAAACTGCTTTAAGATTAGTGCAAAACTAAACTATAAATATGGGTTTTTCCATGCGTAAATACTCCAGCTCCAGCTTACAAATTTGAGATTAGGTTGGGAACCCTAAATTGCCCATGCAAATATTACGTGAAGAAAGTGAAAACAGCCTTCTAATAGAGAGACGCCACTGGGTTAGGCACTACTCGCTTATGCTTGATAAGGATCGCTGCGTAGGATGCGAACTCTGCGCATTGATATGTCCAAGAGAAGCCATAGAAATAAAAACTTACGAGAAAAAGGAAGGAGAAAAGGCTAAGAGGCCTACAATTAACATTGATGAGAACAAATGTTCCTACTGCGGAATTTGCGACGCAATCTGCCCATTCGGCGCAATAAGGGTTATGCTCAACGGCGAACGCTACGTAACAGTAGTTGATAAGGAAAGCTTCCCCCAACTAATAAGAGAAATAACGGTTGACACGAGCCTCTGCAAGCCCGACTGTACGGAATGCGAAGAAGCTTGCCCATTAGACCTAATAAAGGTTAAAGTCTACGACAAGAATGGAAGCTTAATTGAGGATGTAAGCACAGTTGAGAATAAGGAAGATTTGAAGGTTGAAGTTGAAATCCAAACTGAACATTGCCCAGCATGCAGACTATGCGAATATAAATGTCCAGAAGGCGCAATAGCCGTAAAAAGAATATTTTACGGAAAACTGACAATTAATCAGGCGAAGTGCCCGGAAGGATGCCGCGACTGCTTAGATGTATGCCCAATACCCGGCGCGCTTTATCTAGGCGAGGATGGAAAAGTGCATGTTAATGAAATGTTCTGCATCTACTGTGGAGTTTGTAGGCTTGTCTGCCCAGTTGAAGAAGCATTAGACCTGCAGAGAATGCGTATCATGCATACTCCAGTTCGTTCAGGCGCTTGGAATAAAGCCCTAGAAAAACTTGCTTCTCCACTTGAGGTTAGCCGAGAATTAAAAGCTAGAGGATTTTTAAAGGCTAAGGAATCTGTTGAAAGGAGGCTTGCATGGAGGAAGACATAATGGCTGAGGAAAAGAAGAAAAATGAGAATCCAGAAGAAGAGATTCGAATAGGCGTTTTCATCTGCCACTGCGGCCTAAACATAGCTGGAACAATAGACATCCAAGAACTAGTAGAATTCGCCAAAACACTCCCAGACGTCGTATATGTGAAGGATAACCGCTACACATGCGCAGATCCAGGACAGGAAGAGATAAGGAAGGGAATAAAGGAGCATAGGCTAAACCGCGTTGTGGTTGCGGCTTGCTCGCCGAGACTTCATGAGCCAACCTTTAGAAGATGCGTAGCCGAGGCTGGGTTAAATCCATACCTTTTTGAAATGGCGAACATCCGCGAATTTTCATCTTGGTGCCACAGCAGCATGCCCAAAGAGGCGACGGAAAAGGCGAAGGACCTAATTAAGATGGCGGTTGCGAAAGCTAGGCTTTTGAGACCATTAGAAGTTATGGAGGTTCCAGTTACAAATAAGGCTCTAGTCATAGGCGGAGGGATAGCCGGAATAAATGCTGCCCTTGACCTAGCCGAGATGGGCTTTAAGGTTTATTTGCTTGAGAAAAGCGAAAGCATAGGCGGCCACATGGCGCAGCTAGACAAGACATTTCCAACCCTAGACTGCTCAATATGCATCGAAGGCCCCAAAATGGTTGATGTTGGCAGACATCCAAACATAGAAATAATCTCCTACGCGGACTTACTCAGCGTAGAAGGCTACGTCGGCAATTTCAAAGTTAAAATCAGAAAGAATCCACGCTACGTTATTGAGGAGAAGTGCACTGGCTGTGGAGAATGCCGCGACGTCTGCCCAATCGAGTATCCGAACGAGTGGGACATGAACCTAGGCGTAAGAAAGGCAATTTCAGTTCCATTCGACCAGGCCGTGCCGCTTGTCTATACTATTAATCGCGACTACTGTATAGAATGCTATAAGTGTGTGGATGCATGCGGAGCCAGAGAAGCCATAAACTTTGAGCAGCAGCCAGAAGAAATCGAGCTAGAAGTAGGCGCGATTATAATTGCGACTGGATATGACATTTATCTGCCATATGATAATCCAGTTTATGGATATGGAAAGTACCAGAATGTAATTACTGGATTGGAGTTTGAACGCTTAATTTTGGCGGCTGGACCAACAGGCGGCAAAGTAATAAGGGCTTCGGATGGAAAGAAGCCTAAAAGCGTAGCCTTCATAACATGTGTGGGCTCAAGAGACGTAAACAAGTATGAGTATTGCTCCGGCTTTTGCTGCATGTACACGCTTAAGCATGCCATACAATTAAAGGAGAAATACAAGGACGACATCGAAGTTTACATTCTCTTCATGGACATGCGAACCAACTTCAAGGGCTATGAAGAATTCTATAGGCGGGCACGCGAGCTAGGCGTAAACTTCATTCGCGGAAGAGTCAGCCACATAATGGAAGTGCCGGAAACAAAGAACCTCATTGTTAGAGTTGAGGATATGGCGCTTGGCATGCCACTAGAGCTTGAAGTCGAAATGGTTGTACTGCAAACAGCGGCCATTCCAAGAAAGGATGCAGGCGAAATTTCAAGAATACTTAACGTTACACGAGGGACAGACGGCTTCTTTATGGAGAGCCACCCCAAGCTTAAGCCGGTTGACACAGCCGTAGACGGCGTATTCTTGGCTGGAGCATGCCAAGGGCCAAAGGACATTCCCTACAGCGTTTCTCAGGGAAGCGCGGCCGCAGCTAGAGCCGCAACCATACTTTCGAAGCCTACATGGAAGATTGAGCCTATCATAGCGGTTGTTGACCCAGAAAAATGTAGAAACGTTAGAGTTAAGTGTGGAATTTGCGCCCAGAAATGTCCCTATGGCGCCATAAAGATTGAAGAGGGCAAACCAGCCGAAGTTACAGCCGCCATGTGCCACGGATGCGGAACATGCGCCGCAGAATGCCCATCCGACGCCATACAGCAGATGCACTTCACAGACGCCCAGATAATGGCTCAGATACGTGCAGCCCTAGAAGAGAATCCGGAAGACAAGATTTTGGCGTTTCTCTGCAACTGGTGCAGCTATGCAGGCGCCGACCTAGCTGGAACAAGCCG